>NZ_JBSIUU010000002.1:0-189139 GCF_053654535.1 Helicobacter sp. T3_23-1056
TTTATGTTTAGTTTTTATGTTTAGTTTTTATGTTTAGTTTTTATGTTTAGTTTTTATGTTTAGCGAAGTTGAAATCTATTATCATTGTAGGTAAATCGCAAGGATTTCCCCCTCCCTTGCGGAGGGGGATTAAGGGGGTGGGCAAATCCTAATGAATCGTCATTGCCACGAATTTGCGTTAGCAAATTCGTGGCAATCCACAATCCCAAATTGCCAAAAATAACGCTTTTTGTAGCTTTTTGGTTATAGATTGCCACGAATCTAGTCTTTTTAACAAAAGCCTAGATTCTCGCAATGACGAAAAAGATTCCTCCTTCATCGCAGAATATTCTGCGTTTTGTTCCCCCTCCGCAAATTATAAAATTGTTGCGGAGGGGGTCTAGGGGGGTGGGCAAATCCTAATGAATCGTCATTGCGAGCGTGGCTTATGCCACGCGTGGCAATCTATATTTTTGAAATACTTTGCTTATGTTTAAGTATGATAAACACTCCGTCATTGGGAGCATTGCATTTTTATGCAATGCGTGGCAATCCACAATCCCAAATTGCCAAAAATGACGCTTTTTATAGTTTTTTGGTTATGGATTGCCACGAATCTAGTCTTTTTAACAAAAGCCTAGATTCTCGCAATGACGAAGTCGAAAATTCTCACAATGACAAATAGTATGCGTGGCAATGGCGGAGGCAGAATCATTGCCTACAATGGCGGTGGTAGAATCTAAAATACCCACCCCCTAACCCCCTCCGCAAGGGAGGGGGGACAAGAGGTTTGCAAATCCGCAAAGGGAGGGGGAAAGCAATGCTTGCAATGACGAAAGCGGTGTAATACAGATTTTGCTTACACAACTTGCGACAAATCGCGCTTACGCGCTAAATCGCTACTTCGTAGCTGTGGGCTTGTGCCACGCGGATTTTTCAAATCCGCTCGCAATGACAAACCCACCCCCTTTTATCCCCCTCCGCAAGGGAGGGGGAAAGCAATGCTCGCAATGAGAAAATAAATGCCTAGTATTTCCACACATATTTTATGCTAAAGTTTCTAGCGGGTTCGACTAGGGGGTTTGTGATGCTTAAACCATAAGTAGCATTTACTGCCCCCACAGTTACGGGATTTCGCCCTATGGTGTTAAAAAGATTGGACACGCCAAAGATTAGCTCCATATCTTTCATATATGATTTAAACGCACCTAGCTTTAGCCCTGCGTAAATATCAGTCATTGCATATTCTTTTGTCTTGTATTCTGTCGCACCGCTTGTGCGATTTTTGCCACCATAAAATCGCTCTGTAAGCACGAAATACACCTTATCAAAGTTAAATTTCAAACTTAAATTCCCATAAAGTGGAGCAAGATATGCGATAGGCTTGTTTGCTGTCAAATCCTGCCCATAGTTGTAGCTAAGTGCGTAGTTTAGCATTATCATAGAATCCAAAAAATTATGCCTCCCCTCTAGCTCCGCTCCTGCGATAAACGCTCGCCCGATATTTTCGTAGCGATTGCGCCCGTCTTGAAACAATATGCCTAAAACCATATCTTGATAGTTGGTATAAAATCCCACGATTGAAGCGAAGTGATTTTCGCTAGTAAATCGAAATCCAAATTCTGCGGTTTGGGAGTATTCGGGTTTTATTTGCGGATTTGCAAAAGTAGGCGTGCTAGAAGCAGATGGCGTAGAGCTAAGTCGTGCAGAAGCACCTGGATCTACGAAGTTGTGGCTTACATTGATGACATTGCTGATATAGTCTGTGATAAACCAAACGCTACCAATAGAGCCTGTAAGCGCACCTGTGTGGATAAGCGGATTTTCATCTAGTAGTTTTGCGCTTTGAGCTTCCACTTGTGCTAGTTGTCCATTGTTGTTTATTCGGTTGTTTTCTATATCACTTCGTTTTTTAGAAATCGTAGTTAGCACATAGTCCCCGCGAATCGCACCTGATAAAATCCAATTATCAAACACTTTCCAATCATCTTTTAGAAATAGCGCGAAATTGGTATTTGTATTTGGGCGAATAGTCGTGCAGCTATCCGCTTCGCACTCGCCTTTGTTAGAGCCTAAAAAATTTTGCTTATACGGAGTTAGATTTATGCTACTTAAAATCTCTGCGCCATAGCTAAAATAGTTGTTTTTATAGCGCGTGTCAAAAGCGATTCTACCCCCTACATATTGATTTGCATAGACTTCTTGGTGGATAAAAGTATTTGAATTACCGTATGTTCGTCTATCATTCCACAAGTCTGTATCCCAATATCGATAATACACATAAGCGTCCATATTATCCGCGTATTTTAGGCTTGTCGTGCTTGCTCCAAGTCGCAAGTAATACTCCCCCATAGGATTTTCTCTAAAATAGATTCCATAGTCTGCGCCCGGTGCGGCTGCTAGCCCGCCTGCGCGTGAAGTCTCTATGTGTGAGTAGCGTCCTTGCGCGTAATATCTTGTATTGTTTTTTGTCGTGTAGCCTATGTTAAAATCCGCATTATAAGTGGTGTAGTAGGAATTTTTTGCTTTTAAGTAATGTCCATTTTCTTGGATAGGCGTTAGATAATCCCCGCCATTTCTAGCACTTGCACCGATTAGCAAATCCCAGCCTGCACCTCCACCTAGTATCTCTGCCCTGCCTGCTACGCCGTTATTTACGGAGTTATACTCTAGGGCGCGCACTCTTGCGGTGGCTTTAAAGCTATCGCCTCCTAAGTTGTAGTTGCTTCTGCGGGAGCGAAAATTTACCACGCCATTCATCGCTTCGCTCCCCCACAATGCACTAGCCGCACCGCGAATGACTTCGATAGATTCAAATTGATAGGGGTCTAGCACATTAAATTCTAGTAGGCTTCGTCCTGCAAACCTCACGCCATCTATCATTACTATGGAGCGTTGCGAAGTGGAGTTTTGCCCACGAAATGTGATTTGCCCATTGATTCCCCCGCTACGAGAATACAAAATCCCTGGCACACTCTCTAGCGCGCTTTGTGCGCCACCTAAAGTGGGCTTTTCTAGTAGGGTAGCTTTTTCTACGATAGAGATTTGCTTGCTTTGAAGCTCTAGAGGTAGCTCGCTTTGGGATACTTGGGCGGTTACGCTTACTTTTTCTAGCTCTTTTGCTTTTATGCCATCATAGTTTTCATTGCTAGATTTTAGCGTGTCATTACGCATAGATTGTGCTTGTTCCTGCTGTATATCTTGGTTAGAATCTTTAGATTCTGCATTTTGGGGATTTGTGGCGTTTGGTGTGGATTGCCACGAATCCGCTAACGCAGATTCTCGCAATGACAAATCGTTTTTGTCGTTCTTGTTTTCCTTGTCGTTCTTGCCATTTTTGTCGCTATTGTCATATTGAGCGTAGCGAAGTATCTCTGCATAGCGATATAGTTGCTGTGCTTTCATACTTGCGTTAGGCTCTGCATTTAGAGAACTAAAAAGGCTTGCACTTGTGATAAGTGATACTGAAAAAAGACTTAAAGGCTTCATTGTAAAACTCCTTACGAGATAGATTTTGATGATTTGGCAATCAATTTTCACTCAATTTTTGCTCAATTTTTGCTCAAGTTTCGTTGATGTATAGTGAAAATTGTTACCAATCAACGCAATACTAATCAAAAAAAAAAAAAAAAAACAGCTTAAATTTGCAAATTTTTATCAATTTTTTGGTAGCGTTGTAACGAGATTACTCAAAAAGTATATCTATTCTCAAAATAAGCGTATTTTTAAGACTTAAAAAGCAAGATATTTTGAGAATTTTTGATAAAAATTTGAGTAGTTTTATCGCTTTTTGATTTTTGGCTACAAAAAGCGATAAAAATCTAGCCAAAACCAAAATCACACATTAAGGAGAAAAAATGAGTGTGCAAAACTGCGTCTGTGAGGCACAAGAGAGCATAAGCGAAAATCTAGCTAAGCGACTAAATGAGGCGTATAGTCATAAAGAGATTTTAGCTTTTGGCAAGATAGCGTATATCGATTCTTATGGCTATGAGAGCGATGGAATCTATGAGCATTTTTTGTATAAAAACGCGCTAGATTTTGTGGATTTGTATAGCGATTTTGAGAAATTGGAGCTAGGAAAATACTGCGCTATGGTGCTAGGAATGAGTATCGATGAGGTGGAGCTGTGGCGACATAGAGAGAAGCTATATGAGTTTTTGGATAAAGGCGGGGTGGTGATTAGCTTTTGTCATAACTACACGGGGATTTTGCCAAATAATGCGGGCTATATAAAAAGCGAAGTAGAAATCCGCGATAGAGAAGTAAGGCTAGTGGGACACGCTCTCACAGATGGCGTGCGCGAATATGATATAAACTTCCGCAGAGGCGTGAAAGGGTTTTTTAATCGCGGGTATTTTGAGCTAGGGGAGCACGAAAGCGAGTGCGAAGTCTTTTTGCGTGATAGTGAGGGGAAATGCGTGGGCTATATCGATAGAATATCCACAAATGGCGTGATTGTCGCTACGGCGGGCGCGGATTTGCTGACATTTGGCGTGTTTGAAAACAATAGTGCTAGGAGGCTAGGGCTAAATCTGCTAAGCTGGCTAGGGCGTGAGCTAAAAGCGCGGGAATCCAATCCGTCATTGATAGCTAGGGCAACGCAGCGAGCGAACACACCGCGTGAGCGTGGCAATCCGCACGCTACAAATTGTCATACTGAGGCTTTAGCCGAAGTATCTCAAAATAACCAAAATAGAGATATTTCGCTACCGCTCAATATGACAAACACTAATGCAAGCCAAAGCGGGCGGTTTCACTTTGACGCTAACACCATAAAAGCCCAAAATCCCAAAAACCCACTACGCAAAAATCCTACGCTAAAAAACGCCATCATCACAGGTGGGGCGAGCTATGAGCGCAACTTTTTCTACAACAAAGACGCCAAATACGCGCACTTTTTTGACAAGCGAATCTATCACAAAGACGCGCAAAACACAGATTTTAGCGAGTTTGATTATATCGTCATCGCTTCTAGGGCAAATCCGCGCTTTTTACTGCCTTGCAAAGAGAAGTTTTTAGAGTTTCTAAAAAATGGCGGGAGCATTGTGAGTTTTGGCGAGGTTACGCAGGGCTACCTGCCAAATATCGCGTGGAAAGAATACGGGGTGAATTTTTGGTGGTGGCTCTCTCAAGGCGCGGATATGTCCTTTGAGGTGGGCGAGTATGGCAAAGGTCTTTTTAGCAAAATGGAGCTTTTTGCTGCCAAATGGCACTATCACGGGGCGTTTTATCCACCTAAAGATTCGCAAATGATTTTGGCAAATGAGCTAAATGAAGCGATAATCTACAAAGATACGAGCTTCAAAGGCGGGCTGTATGTAACCTCTCTTGACCCAGATTTTCATTTGGGGCAGGGCTTTATGCCAAAGACGGAGGGGTTTTTTGATACTTTTATGGGGTGGGTTGAGGAGGATATTTTACGCTCTAGAATGTAAAAATTCGTCTTTGGGTAGTCATTGCAGAGATTTGGGAGTTTGCCACAAGGCACGCACGCGTAGTGCGCTAACCCTGTGTCAAACTCCCAAAAACTCCACAAGCATTACCGCAAAATACTAGAATTTAGGTTTTGTAAATGTGCTTATTTTTTTGTCGTTGCGAGTGAGGTGGGCGTGGCAATGACGAAAAAAGATTCCCCTCCACAAAATTATAAAATTGTGGCGGAGGGGGCTAGGGAGGGTTTCTTGTCATACTGAGGGCGTAGCCAGAAGTATCTCTAAACTTCGCAAAAAAGAGATATTTCGCTATCGCTCAATATGACAAAGAAATGTTCGTCATTGCGAGCATTGCATTTTTATGCAATGCGTGGCAATCCACAATCACAAATTACCAAAATAACGCTTTTTGTAGCTTTTTGGTTATGGATTGCCACGAATCTAGCCTTTTTAACAAAAGCCTAGATTCTCGCAATGACGAAAGCGGTGTAATATGGATTGCCACTCGGATTTTATCAAATCTGCTCGCAATGACAAACCCACCCCCTAACCCCCTCCGCAAGGGAGGGGGGACAAGAGGTTTGCAAATCCGCAAAGGGAGGGGGAAGTCAATGTGCGCAATGACTAGATAATTTACCATATTAAAAACATTTGTCATACTGAGGGCGTAGCCCGAAGTATCTCAAAATAAGCAACAAAAATAGAGATATTTCGCTTGCGCTCAATATGACAAAGAAATGTTCGTCATTGCGAGCATTGCATTTTTATGCAATGCGTGGCAATCCACAATTCCAAATTGCCAAATAACGCTTTTTGTAGCTTTTTGGTTATAGATTGCCACGAATCTAGCCTTTTTAACAAAAGCCTAGATTCTCGCAATGACGAAAGCGGTGTAATTATGGATTTTGCTTGCGCAACTTGTGCCCACTTGCGCTTACGCGCTAAATCGCTACTTCGTAGCTGTGGGCTTGTGCCACGCGGATTTTTCAAATCCGCTTGCAATGACGAAAAATACCCACCCCCTAACCCCCTCCGCAAGGGAGGGGGAATGTATAGATTGCTACGATTTTGTAATTTTTAACAAAATCGCAACATCTCACAATGACAAACGGGGCAAAAAGCCTTGCTTGCAAGTGAGAAAAAACAAACTAAAAACAAAATCAAAACAAAGGAAAACAAAATGAAAAAACCTACAAAAAAACTTATGATTTTTGCAATGTTTACACATCTTGCATTTATCGCGCACGCGTTTGGTGCGAGCTTCCCGCTCACGCTCATCGATGATGATGGCGAAAAAGTAACTATCACAAAAGAGCCACAAAAAATCGCAATAGCAGGGATTTGGCCCCTGCCATCTGTGATGATAATGCTTGATAATAGCGCGAAAAGAATCGCATATATGCCACAAGCCTCTAAAAACGCGCTTTTGCATTCCTTTATGATAGATTTTTATCCGCAAATCGCCCAAATCCCCACAGGCAATAGCGAAAATATCGAGGAATTGCTAAACTACAAGCCCGATGTCTTTATCTGCCATAGCGCAAATAAGGCTATTTGCGCGCTTATGCGAAAAAGTGGCGTGCCAACCCTTGCCATAAGCGTGGCAAAATGGGGGTATAACTCACACAAGACTTTGGAGGGGTGGTTTAGGCTAGTCGCACCCCTGCTAGATAAAGAATCTAAAGCAGAGCGTATTTTGCAAGAAATCAAAAAACAAGAGGGGCTAGCAAAGCAACAATTACGCGCACAAAATCTGTCTTTGCAAAAACTGCAAAATCCACAAAATCCACAAAATCAACAAAATCCTAGCGCAAAAAACACGCAAAACTCTAGCGCAAACAAACCACACTCCACGCTAGAATCAAACGCGCTTCCAAAAGCGATTTTTATCCACACTTATGCAAGCGATGAAAAGCTCGTAATCGCGGGCATTTTTGGCAAGTATTTGCTAGATTTTAGCGGTGGGATTCACGCGCTAGATTCCCTGCGGAGCGCGACTACCTCTATCGAGGAAATCTACAAGCTAAACCCTGATATTATTTATATCAACAACTTTACGCCACTTTTGCCAAAGCAGATTTTAGAATCTAAGCGGTGGCAGGGCATAAAAGCGGTGCAACATAAGCGCGTGTATAAACTCCCTCTTGGGAGTTATCGTCCATTTGCGCCGGGTGTTGATTTGCCATTGCTTCTTGCGTGGCTAGGGGCGCATAATGAGGGATTTATAGAATCTAGCAAAGCACATTTAGACAGCGCAAAATCGGTGATAAAAGAGGACTACAAGGCGTATGCGAAATGGTATTACAAAGAAATTTTTGGGCTAGATTTAGATGAAACGCAAATTGACAAAATCTTTAACCCCTCAAGCAAAGCGGGGATTTTGCAATGAAAAATCAACAAGCAAAACATCAAAAATCAAATCAAACAACGATTGCTAGCATTGCCAAAAAAACGGCATTTGTGTATATCGCAAGCATTGTAGCCGTGCTATGTATCGCGTTTGTCGCGCTAGGTGTGGGGAGGTTTTATATCGGGCTAGATGAGATTTTGGCTATGGTTTCAAGGTGGGCTAGCGCGTGCATTGGCAACGAAGTGCAAAATCTAGCTACGCAAGCCCAAAATGTCCAAAATTATGACACGCAATTTTACATAAAAGAATTTGTCCTGCTAGATTTTCGCGCACCGCGAGTGCTACTTGCTATCGTTATGGGAGCGGGGCTAAGTATGGCAGGCTGTGCGTTTCAAAGCCTTTTTAGCAATCCTTTGGCAACGCCTGATATTTTGGGCGTTACAAGCGCGTCTAGCTTCGGAGCGGTGCTAGGGCTTATGTTTGGGTTGAGTATGCTTGGCGTTTTTGCGTTTGGATTTGCGTTTGGGATTGCCTCTTTGCTGCTTGTCGTGGCGGTTAGCTACTCGCGCTTTGTCCCGCTTAGCACCATTAGTATGATTTTGAGCGGGATTATTATCTCCGCGCTGTTTTCTAGCCTTGTCTCGTTAGTGAAATACCTTGCAGACCCGCAAGATACGCTCCCTAGCATTACTTATTGGCTTCTTGGCTCTCTTTCGCGTGTGTGGAGTGGCGAGCTAGCATTAGGCGTAGTCGTGGTGTGTCTTGGCTGTGCGGTGCTGTTTTTAGCGCGCTGGAAGCTAAATATCCTCTCTCTAAGCGAAGAGGAGGCAAAATCTCTAGGGGTAAATCTAAACGCTTTAAGGGCGGTGGTAATCCTCTCTTGCACGCTTATTGTAAGTGTGAGCGTGAGTTTGTGTGGGATTATCGGCTGGGTGGGATTGCTTGTGCCACATATCGCAAGGTTGCTTGTGGGGAGTGAGAGCTCACGGCTTTTGCCACTTAGCGGGATACTTGGCGCGGGCTTTGTCATCATCATAGACACGATTTCGCGCTCATTTAGCGCAAGTGAGATTCCCATCTCTATCCTTACAGCACTCATTGGCGCGCCATTTTTTATCTACATTTTGCATAAAAACAAAGGAGGCATAAAGCTATGAATAAGATGATAAACTCAAAATCTTTGCCAAAATCTAGGCAAAAATCTAATCAAAATTTTGCGCAAGATTTTTCACAAAAAGCGGGGGGAGATTCTAAAGCAAGCGGAGATTTTAAAACAGGGCTAGATTCTAAAACAGAGGGAGATTCTAAAACACCCCTGCTAGAAGTTAGAGATTTATGCTTTTGGCGTTTTGTGGGATTGCAAAAAATGCACATTTTAAAAAACATTAGTTTTTGCCTTGAGAAGGGCGAGATTTTAAGTGTGTTGGGGCGCAATGGCGCGGGGAAAACGACATTGTTAAAATGCCTTTTGGGATTTTTAAAAAGCAGTGGGCATATTTCATTGCAAGGGGTTCATATCACAGAGCTTGGACGCTCTATGTGGGATAAAGTGTCCTATGTCGCGCAGGCTAAGGGCGCAATCCTGCCTATAAGCGCGCTTGAAATGGTGGTGCTAGGGCTAAATAATGCTATTAAATTTCAGCCAAAAGAGGAGCATTTTTCCCGCGCAAGAGAGGTATTAAGCGAGCTAGGAGTAGCCCATCTAGCCGATAAAAACTGCGCTTTACTAAGCGGAGGGGAGCTACAAATGGTGCTTTTTGCCCGTGCTTTAGCCAAACAGCCACAGATTTTAATCCTTGATGAACCAGAATCAAACTTAGATTTTGCGAATCAAAAAATGATTTTAGACACGCTAAAAGATTTAAGCAAACAGGGCGTATCTATCGTGCTAAACACGCATTTCCCAGCCCACGCGCTATTTTTATCGCACAAAGTTTTGTTGCTCTCAAAACTTCGCAATGATAGCGAAGTGGATTGCAACGCGCTCTTTGGCACAAGTGCGGATTTGCTTGACAAATCGCATTTAAGCAAGCTTTATAGCGTGCCTTTAGAGATTTACTCTATGGGGGATAAAGAAAATGGATTTGTGGTGCGGATATAGGATTTTAGATTTTAGGCGTGTTTAGGATTTTTAGCATTTTTTGGATTTTGGGGTTGGATTTTGCTATTTTTTATGTTTTATTTATAAATTGTTTTTTTTTTTTTTTGTCTAATACTTTTTTTGGAAAAATTCATTGCAAAAAATGCCAAAAATGCCAAAAATCGCCAAAATCAATAATGGCAAATGAAAACATAAAAAAGGAGACAAAATGGCAAACTTAAACTTTACTATCGACCAAGATGATGGACTAAATGTGTGGATAAAGCAAACTTTGCAAGATGAGCTAACGGGCGCGGAATTTAGCAAACTTGAGAATGTGCTAGAACATTCCCATTTTAATGTCGCATTAAATTATTTAGAAAATAAAATATCTACTATGCTAAAAGACGAAGCTAGTGGGTTTTTCACCGATGAAGTAGAAGCTATTAAAGCATTGATAGAAAAATCAAAGGAGATTTTACTAGAGCAAGCAGATGGATTGAGTGCTGATGATATACGAGAGATATGCCAAGTAGAGCAAGCCAAAGTGCCCGGTGGGAACTGTAATGATGAGAGTGATGAAGAAAGCAGTGAAAATAACGCCATTGCGATTATGAAATTTTTTCTTACTGGCAAGGAGTTTAGAGCTATCAAAGAATGGCTAGATAGCTCCACAAATGAGATAGAAAATGACTTGCTAGAAAAAATCACAACAACCCTTAAAAAAGGTTTGGAAGCAGCCATTGCTTTATTGGTATTAGTAAGCGTTGGCGGGCATCATTTGAATAGATGATAAATCATAAAGAGGTGCAAATGTCTAAAATATCCTACAAAGCAAAAATCCAAAATCTAAAAGAGATTCTCTCTCAAGGGCTTTTAGAAAAAGAGGAAATCATAGGGTTGGTTTTATTGTGTATGGTGGCGGGGAAATCTATATTTCTCTACGGACCGCCCGGGACGGCAAAAAGCCTCATCTCACGGCGCGTATCGTGTGCTTTTACAAGCAACAAATTTTTTGATTATTTGATGAATCGTTTTAGCACGCCTGAAGAGGTGTTTGGACCGCTGAAATTAAGTGAGTTGCGACAAGATAGGCTGGTGCGAAATATCGATGGATTTTTGCCAAGTGCGGATTTTGCGTTTTTAGATGAGATATGGAAAAGCTCGCCAGCGATTTTAAACGCCCTGCTA
The DNA here is from genome assembly GCF_053654535.1 of Helicobacter sp. T3_23-1056. Taxonomy (NCBI): domain Bacteria; kingdom Pseudomonadati; phylum Campylobacterota; class Epsilonproteobacteria; order Campylobacterales; family Helicobacteraceae; genus Helicobacter; species Helicobacter sp. T3_23-1056. Next base: position 11,036 of record NZ_JBSIUU010000002.1, read on the forward strand.
ACTATCATCAATGAAAAGAAGTTTAGAAATGGTGAGGAAAATATCGATGTCCCGCTTCGTGGGCTTGTAGCTGCTAGTAATGAACTGCCACAAAAAGGGCAAAGTTTGGAGGCATTGTATGATAGGTTTATAATGCGCGTGGTTGTCCCGCCTTTGCAAAAAAAGCAAAATTTTGCTGTGCTGTTGCAAGGTGCGCCACTAAGCGAAAAAGTAGATATACCATCTCATTTGCGATTTGACAATGATGAATTATTGCAAATCAAAAATCAAGCAAAAACCATCAAAATCAATGATGAAGTAATGAGTGTGATAGAGCTACTACGCGCTAGTATCGCAATGTATAACGACAAAAAACCACAAGAAATAGAGCCAATCTATGTAAGCGATAGGCGGTGGCTAGCGATTGTGGAGTTGCTCAAATTTTCTGCATTGCTAAATGATAGGGAGTTTGTGGAATTGACAGATTTGGGGCTTTTGAAATATTGCCTATGGAGTGATGAGAATCACAAAGAGGACATTGTAAAAATGCTCAAAGAATGTATCACAAACTCGCAAGATAGCTCATATAAAGATATTTACGCGGGATTGCAAAATAGCATACAAAGCGCGCTTGGGCAAAAGCCAAAATCTTAAACAATATCTAATAAAAGGAGAAATACAATGGATGGCATAAAAATCACACTTTCACAAAAGCAAATGAAAGAATTGGATAAAATGTTTAGTGGTTTTAATGTGAATAGCTGGTTTAACTCATCACGACAAAATCCACAAGACACTTCAAGTCAAGAAAACACCACTTCGCAAGAACAAAGCACAAAAAAGCCCACACAAAACAAAAAATCAATCTCTAAAGAGCAACAAGAATCGTATATGCAAGATTGCGCTTCTTTGCTTGAGGGGCTACAAAAGCGGCAAGAGCAATGTCGCGCAGAGATAGAAAAGCTCAAAGACAATAATGCGTTTGCGCAAGATGATGATGTGGTGATGCAATCATTGCAAGAAAAATATGAGAATCTAAAACAAATGATTTTAGATGCGCAAAAACTTCAGCACGAACTGCAAAATGCCAATATAAAATCTTAAGATTGACTTATGCAAAAAAATGATGTGGCAGATAGTAAGCCTCAAATATCACAGGCACAACAATCTATACCAAAATCTGCGCTAAAATCTAGTGAGGTGGAATCTGCTTTGGCAAAATCTACAAAATCTAACGGAGCAGATTCTGCGTTGGGAGATTTGGAAGTGGCGGGGAGAGATTTTGGCATTAGTGCTAGTGAGCTGGCTACGCATTGTAGCTATGATTTGCAAAAAGACCCGCTAAATATCGCCCAAGAGCTGCAAAGCAATATCGATAAAACACAAAACAAACTAGAATCTACCCTAAAAAACAAACCCAAAAAACTCAAAGATGAGCAAAAAGAGCTAGAAAAAACCCTAAAAAAGTATGAACATATCTCACAAATCACGCAACAAGATTTTGAGGATTTGCTAAAAACTATCACAAAATATGATGATTTTGGTGAGTATAAGGATTTTTATACACAAAAATTGCAAGAACAGCAACACGATGAAGCAGGCTATAAAGAGCTACTCTCATCAATCTACCAAAACGCGCTTGAGAAATGGAAGCAAAATTTCAACCACAAAATAAAGCAATGGGAGCAAGCAGAAATCGACAAAGCCAAAAAGGACTTGCAAGATAGGACAAAAGAATGGATAGAATTGATGAAAAAATTTGATAGGAATTTTAATCAAATGGGGGAAGGCTCTGAATTGTTTAAAGACTATGTGATGCAAAGCCTAAAAAATGGACTAGCCTCTGGCAAACAAGTCTCTCAATGCGTAAATCCAAACGACTTAAAAAACCAATCAAATCAAATGGAGGATTTTATCAAAAACTTATTTGGTAAAAATGCCGATGGCAAAGGCAAATCCAAAGACAAAGACAATGATGGCGGTGGCGATGACAACGATAAAAACAAAAGTGGCGTCTCAAATAACATAGAAAAACTTAGTAGAAAAATGCTAGATTTTCAAAAATGGAGCAAGATTTTGGAGCGGGACTCTGTAAAAAAGCTCTGCGATATGCTAGGCAAAATCCACAAAGCCCAAAAAAAGCACGAGATGGAAAAATATACTAAAGAAGAGATTTTCCATACCAAAATCCCCACGCCCTATGCCAAAGAGGAAATTAGCGGAGTTACGCTTGGGAGGGATTTGGAAAATGTCCTGCCTCAAGAGCTTGCACTGCTAGATGACAAAGATTTTAGCATTTTGTTTGATTTAAAATTTGCCGAAAATCGCCTATTTTGCTTTGAAAAACAAGGCTACATAGACAATGTAGAATCAAAAACCACCACGCACGAGCGACAAAAAGAAGTCGAGGATAAAAAAGGACCTATTATTTTGTGCATCGATACAAGTGGCTCTATGAGCGGGACGCCCGAGACTATCGCCAAAGCCATAGCACTTTTTATGGCAAAAAGGGCTATGGATACCAAGCGCAAATGCTTTTTGATAAATTTTAGCGTAGGGATTCACACGCTGGATTTGACACCGCCAAATGGACTTTTTGAGCTTATGGATTTTTTGGAAATGAGCTTTAGTGGTGGGACAGACGCGCTTCCTGCTTTGAGGGCGGGGCTTAAAAAAATGCGTGAAGAGAACTACAAAAAAGCGGATTTGCTGATGATAAGTGATTTTATGTTTAGTGATTATAGCTTTGGTAATTTAGCAGGGCAAAAGGGAGCTACAAACAAATGCTACGCGCTATATGTGGGGGATTTTGATAGCAGAAATGCTAAAAAATCAACATTTTTTGATAAGGAATTTTATTATAACAACATTGATAATAGCATCGGGACTTTGAGCGAGATGAAAGAGCGAATTTGATTGGCGTGATTGGCTACATAGCTTAGATTTTTATAAGCGGTGATTTATCAAGCGGATTTGGGGTTGATAGATTTTAGGTGTTTTAGGGAATCTTAATTTTCGTATTTTTACTTGCTAGATTTTGTGTGAAGTTTTTGTGATTTGTGGGGGATTTTGTTTTTAGCCTTTTAGATTCTGTAAATTTGCTTACTTTTGGCTGACAAAAAGCCCAAGCAAAGTGAGAATCCCGCCAAATATGAGATATGGCGTGAGAGACTCGCCCAAAGTGAGCGTGGCGATAAACACGCCCACCACAGGAATCGCATAGATATACGCGCTTGCTTGCAATGTGCCAAGTCGCTTTAGACAGGCATTCCAGCTTAGGTAGCATAGCGCGCTTGCCACAAGCCCCAAAAAGAGCAAGTTTAGCGCGTTTGCGGGATTGCTAAAGCGTGAAGATTCTATAACCTTGCTAAAATCCCCACCGCTTAACTCCACGCTTTGCCACAGCGCAAAAGGAAGCGTGAAAATAATCCCATAAAAAAAGATTTTGCGCGTCATTGCGATAGCATTCTCCTCGCGATACACGCCAAAAAGTCGCTCCAAAATAATCGTATAAACCGACCAAGTAAGCCCTGCTAAAATGCAGAGAAAATCCCCAAATGGCGAGATTTCAACGCTATTTTTGCCATTGAGCACCACAAGCACAATGCCCACAAAGCACAAGCCAAAGCCAAGCGTATAAAATCGCCCAAGCCTTTCGCCAAAGAGAATCCAAGAGAGAAGCGCGGTGGTAATGGGGTTAAACGCGACTAAAAGTGAGGCGTTTGACGCGCTTGTGTAGTTAAGCGCGATATTTTCTAGTAAAAAATACAAGCACGAGCCACTAAGCCCAGCCCCTGCGAATAATAGCTCATTTTTCACACCACGAAAGGCGATGACTTTGCGACACAAAAGTGCGAGGAATATATACGCCAAAAAGAAGCGGATAAAGAGAATCTCCGCAGGCGCAAAATCGCTCAATAACGCCTTTGTCGAGCTAAAAGTGCTCCCCCACACGACAATGGTAAAAATGGCTAAAAAATGCCCTAAGGCGTTTTTAAAGAAATTATGGTTGTGTTTGAAAAAATGGCGTTTGGCAACATTATGCTTAGTGAAATTTTCGCTCAAAGGTTTCTCTTAACTAAAATTTGCGCTTTAGGTTTTTTGCAAAATCTAAGCCAAAATCTTTTCGCCGACTTTGTAGCTCATCACGCAAATCGCATAAATATAAATGCAAATAAGCGTGTTTCTATGAAGCATACTAGAGATTTTGCTAACGATATAAATCCCAACTGCCACGCCTACTAGCGAGGCTAGCCCTATGCTAAGCCCACCTTGTATCACTTCATCGCTTAAAACCCCTGCGCGATATAGCGAGATACTCCCAGAAATCGAGGAAAATATCACAAAAAATAGCGATAAAGGGACGACTTTTTTAGAATCATACCCTAGATAATACGCCAAAATCGGCGCGATAAGTAGCCCCCCTCCAATCCCTAGCGAGATGGCAAATACGCCTGTTATCATTCCTGCACAAACTAAAATCATATTTTTTCTAAATGGCGTGAGAGTGGGTGGGGTAGGGCTTAGCTGTGGTTTGATTTTAAAAGCGAAGCGATAAAAAGCGATGAGGTTTAGACACAAAAAAAGCGCGCTAATGACTACTTCGCTAAGCACGCTTAGCAAAATCCCGCTAAAGCTAGCCCCGATAAGCCCGCCGATACCGATAAAAACGCCGTCTTTTATGTCAAAATTGCGCTTTTTGTAGTTGATAAAAGAGCCAAAAAGAGAGGAAAAAATCATCTGCATTATCGACATTCCAATCGCGTGCGTGATAGGAAGCCCCAAAAATATCATACTAGGCACGATGATAATCCCCCCGCCAATCCCAAAGCTCCCCGCCGCAATGCCCGCGATAAGCCCTACGATGATAAATTTTGCCAAATCCGCAAAATCCATACTGCCAAAAAGATTTTGTGCTATGTCATTGCTAAAATCCATTTTGTTTTTCTCCCATAGTTTTATTCGTAGTGTTTTGATTTGTTAAGATTCTAGCATTATAAAGCGCGAAATTTACAAATATATTTTTAATGTGGTTTTTTGTATTTTTTGTGTTATTGACTTGCCATTTTTGATGATTCTTTTTGGCTACTAAGGGCTACCAAACCACATAATCGCAGGCACGCTAATAGGAAATGTAGCCAAGACTAGAATATGCCCCACACCACCGATATTAAACACAAGATTTACGCTATGGTTTGTAATGCCATTATGATAAAAATCTGCTCGGTATAAAATATCTGCATTGATGAAAGAGTGGCTTTTAAGTATCCCTATGCCAGATTCTACATAGCCACCGCCAAAAGCAGGATTTTTATTCAAAATCCCACCGCCACCTATCGCCAAAGAAACAAATGAAAAATCACTATGTTGCAGATACAAATTTACACCTAGCAAATGTTTTCTATCTTGTTTTGTCATTTTGATATTAGTATATTTTAGTCGCAGACCAAAATCCACAGGACTTTTTGCGCACCAATCTCCATAAAAAAAAATGTTACAAAAAGAATTTACTCCACCACTTACGCCCAAATGCAGATAACCGTTTGATTTGTTTGCACTAGCAGGCGATACATCAAAGCTACTGCCCACATCAAAACTTACTGCATTAAGAAGTGCCAAACTTCTCGCACTTCGCGCATTTATTTTGCCATAATTCAATAAGTCAAATGCACATAGATTTTGTATATTTGGCAATATAAAAACTAACGCAAGCAAAATCCCGCAAAGATTGATTTTGAGTAATTTTTTGTTCATTTTTTTTTTTTTTGCTCAATTTTGTTTGCTAGTGCTATCAAATAGTGTTTGCGCGTTTGCCACGATGTGCAAAACGCGCAAAAAATAAAATCAAGAGTAAAAAAAGTATGATTTTAGCCTTTTTGGTGCTTATACCACGCCTTGGTCTATCATCGCATCGGCTACCTTGCGAAATCCTGCGATATTTGCGCCCATTACGAGGTTTGTAGGCTCTCCAAACTCTTTTGCTGTGTTTGAAGCGTTTTGATAAATATCTTTCATAATTCGGTGCAAATGCCCATCGACATTGTCAAAAGTCCAGCGATTCATACTTGCATTTTGTGCCATTTCTAGCCCGCTTACCGCTACTCCGCCAGCATTTGCCGCTTTGCCCGGTCCATAAGCGATTTTTGCTTTTAAAAACAAATCGATGGCTTCATTGGTAGAGGGCATATTTGCGCCCTCACTTACACATTTACAGCCATTTTCTAGCAAGATTTTGGCATCTTTTGCGCTTAGCTCATTTTGCGTAGCACTTGGAAATGCCGCAAAGCAAGGGATACTCCACACGCCATTGCACCCACTCTCATAGCGATTTGCAGGGGTGTATTGCGCGCTTTTTTTGGCTTTGGCGTAGGATTCTAGGGATTCTCTTTTGACTTCTTTGATTTCTTTTAGCAATGCTAAATCAATGCCATCTTTGTCATATATCATTCCTTTAGAATCGCTTGCAGTTACGGGCTTTGCGCCTACTTGATAGAGTTTTTCTATGGTGTAGGTTGCCACATTTCCTGCGCCTGAAACGGTGCAGATTTTGCCCTCTAGATTTTCGCCCCTCTCTTGTAGCATTTCTTGTGCGAAATATACACAGCCATAGCCCGTAGCCTCAGGGCGCACAAGGCTTCCACCCCAATTTAGCCCTTTGCCTGTTAGCACACCATCAAAGCGATTTACTAGCTTTTTATACTGCCCAAAAAGATAGCCGATTTCCCTCCCGCCTACGCCTATATCGCCCGCAGGGACATCAGTGTGCGCTCCGATATGGCGAAATAGCTCATTCATAAAACTTTGACAAAATCTCATCACTTCGCCATCGCTTTTGCCGTGTGGGTCAAAATCACTTCCTCCCTTGCCACCGCCCATAGCAAGCGTGGTTAGCGAATTTTTAAGCACTTGCTCAAATCCTAGAAATTTTAACATTCCAAGCGTAACGCTAGGGTGGAATCTAAGCCCGCCTTTATAAGGTCCAATCGCAGAATTAAACTCCACACGGTAGCCATAATTTATCTGCACTTCGCCCCTGTCATCTACCCAAGCGACACGAAAAATAAGCGAACGCTCTGGCACGGTTAGTCGCTCCAAAATCTTGTGTTTTTGGTATTTTGACTCTTTGTCAAGTAGCGGTTGGAGCGAGCTTAGAGCTTCGCTTACGGCTTGATGAAACTCACTTTGGGCAGGGTTTTTATCCTGCAATGCCTTGATAATGCGTGATGAATACGACATAGTAACTCCTTATGGATTTTGGTTTTGCTTTTTTGCATTTGCGCTTGCGTTTTTGCTTTGCATTTGCTTGAAAGCTAGGTGCATTATACACAATAAATGTTGGCACACAAATATAATGCCTAAGATTTTGAGCTAAAAACACAAACGCAACAAAAAATAATATAAAAACGCAAACACAAGGTTTATATAAGATAAGGTTTGCTACAATCGCAGTTTTATTTTATTTCCTAATCATTTTAGGGACAAATCAGGGACAAAGGACTTCTATGAAACGAACTTATCAGCCTCACAACACACCACGCAAGCGCACTCACGGATTTAGAGAGCGAATGAAAACCAAAAACGGACGCCGTGTGATAAATGCTAGAAGGGCAAAAGGACGCAAACGACTTGCCGTGTAGGATTTGACTAAAAATCATTTGGTCGTCAAAGTGGCATTAGATTTTGGCTAGATTTTGTGGATAGAGCGCGAAAATAGCCAAAAATGAGCAGAGAAAATATACAAAATGCAAACCCTAAAAACCAAAAAAGAGTTTGACTTTGTGTATAAAAATGGATTTTTGCGCTATGGCAGGGATTTTGCTATATATGTGTATAAAGAAAATCCACAGCATTTGCAATCCAAAAATGCCAAAAATACTTTGCCAAAACAAGCGTTAGATTCCCAAAATGCGACTTTTTCTAAAGAAAATAGCGAGCGTAGCGAATATGACAAGCTAGAGGAAACTAATGATTTTAGAGAATCCAAAGCGATTTCAAAATCTATGGAATCCAAAATCGGCTTAAGCGTTAGCAAAAAAATCGGCAATGCGGTTACTAGAAACAAAATCAAACGCCGTGTAAGAGCGATTTTAAGAGAATGCAGGGATTTTAGAGAGATTGAAAATGGATTTAGGATTATATTTGTAGCAAAAGTGGGGATAAGCGCGCTAAGTTTTGCAGAGCTAAAACATAGCTTTGAATCCACGCTTAGATTTAGCCTAGATAGACTTAGTAGCAATAAATTTGGCTACAAACGCCACACACAGCGCACACAACAAACACAACAAATAAGCAACAAAACGGAGTTTAAAAAAATCTATGACAAAAAATATGACAAAACAAATGACAAATAAAAAAGATTTTAGATTAGATTTTATCGTGCAAGATAGTATTATAGGCTTTGTGCGCGCATCTGTGCCAAAAGCAAAATCTATTTTTTTTAGCGCGTTAAAAATGCTATTTAGGGGCTATAAAATATGTGTTTCGCCATTATTTCCTAGAAGTTGCCGTTTTTATCCTACTTGCTCGCATTTTGCGTATTTGTCTTTTAGGCATTCAAATCCTTTTAGCGCGTTTGTCGCGGTTGTTTTTCGCATTGTGCGTTGCCAGCCTTTTTGTGAGGGGGGGTTTGATTATCCTGTGATTTATGCTAGTTTGGATAGTTTTAGGGATTTTAGAAATCCTACATTTGCCAAAAATCTTAAAATCTCTGCGTGGTTTATCCCGCTAAATCCCAAATCATTATCCCAAAATACAGCTCCAAACAAAATCGATTTTCAAATACACGCTAAAATATCAAAACAACCTTACTTGCTAATCCCAAGCCTAGCATAAAACAACCCACCATAAATAAGGAGAATCTAAATGAGAAAAGATGATATGAATCAACGAGTGCTTTTAGCCGTGCTTATTTCATTTGTATTTATTATTGTGTATAGTTTGATATTTCAAGACCCACAAAAGCAAAAAACCTCAAATGCTTCAAATCCCGCGACTCCAAATCCCGCGCTATCCACCACAGATAGCACCACTCCAAATGCACAAAATCTAGCGCAAAATCCACAATCCCCACAGCCAAATCTTGCCCCAGCTACCCACACAGCTCAAAGCACCGCTCCAGCCACAAAGCGAGACATCATTTCTACCATCACTTCAAATGGCGTGGAGGTGCAAATCGATGATTTAGGCAGGATAGCCCAAGTCTATCTAAAAGACAAAAAATTTACCGCTCCCAAACAAGAGGGGATTTTTACGCATTTAGGGCGTTTGTTTGGGCTTGCTAGCACGCCAAATGCGCCGTTAGAAAAATTGCCACTTTTATCGCCAAACGCTGTTTTTCCGCTAGAGATGCGCTTTGAAGACGCCACGCTTAATATCGAGGCTACGCAGACTCCATACACCGCTTCGCTAAAATCCATTTCCCTAGATTCTACACAAAATCAAACCCTAACACTAATCCAAAAACTCTCCACCCTAACCATCACCAAAACCATAGAATTTATCTACGATGAAGATGGGCTAAAATACAAACTACACATAGCCCTAAGCACGCCAAAAGTGTATTTTTTATCAAGTGGTTCTCGCCCCATAGCCGATGATGATGGCTATGCCTTTCACGGCGTGGTGCTAAAACAAGGCGGCATAAATGGCGTAATCGAAAAAATCGAGGACAAAGACGCCAAAATCGAAGGGCAAAATTTCTCTCAAGTCCCCTTTGTGTCCGCTTCGGATAGATATTTCACTACACTACTTTTTAGCCGTGAGGATAGCGGGCTAGCGGTGCAAGTGCTAGGCACAAGCGATACCAAAAATCCTATCCCCTACATTATTTTAGCTTCTGATACCGCGCTAGAGGGCTATGTAGGACCAAAAGATTATAGGGATTTGGCAAAAATCTACCCCGTGCTAACTGATGTGGTAGAATACGGGCTTATCACATTTTTTGCAAAACCTGTGTTTTTGTTGCTTGATTGGCTTTATGTTTTGCTAGGGAATTGGGGTTGGGCGATTATTGGCGTTACGCTTGTGGTTAGAATCATTTTATTCCCGCTTAGCTACAAGGGCATTATGAGTATGCAACGGCTAAAAGATTTAACCCCCAAAATGAAAGAAATCCAAGAGCAGTATAAAGGCGACCCGCAAAAAATGCAAGCCCAGCTAATGCAGCTCTACAAAAAGCACGGAGCAAATCCGCTAGGTGGCTGTTTGCCCATTATCTTGCAAATCCCTGTGTTTTTTGCGATTTATCGTGTGCTGTATAATGCCGTAGAGCTAAAAAATAGCGAATGGATTTTTTGGATATACGATTTATCGGTTATGGACCCGTATTTTATCCTGCCGATTTTGATGGGCGTGAGTATGTATATACAGCAGATTTTGACACCAAACACCCTAGACCCTATGCAGGCTAGAATCTTTAAACTTTTGCCCGTGATTTTTACCATTTTTCTTATCACATTTCCTGCGGGGCTTGTGCTTTATTGGACGGTAAATAATATTTTTGCAATCCTTATGCAAATCGCTATAAACAAAATCATCGACAAACAAAAAGCACAAGCTATCTTAGAGCATAAAGAGCACAAGAGCACAAAATCTACACCAAAATCTACACAAGGAGAAAAGAAATGACAAAAGTAAGCGCAAGCACCCTGCAAGAAGCCCTCTCAAAAGCAGCCCTAGAGCTAGAATGCTCTGTAACCGAGCTAGACTATGAAGTAGTCCAATACGAATCAAAAGGCGTGCTAGGGCTAGGCAAAAAAGACGCCATAATCATCGCAAATGTAAAACACGCACAAGCCTCTAAAAATGCGACCCCATCAAATTCTCAAACCCCAAATATGCCCACTTCAAATACCCAAAATGGCACGCAATCTAGCACACAATTCACGCAAAATCCACAGCCAAACACAAATGATTTTGCTAAAAATCCCGCTCAAAATCTTGCCCAAAATCCTTACCAAAATCCTGCCCAAAATCCCTACGCGCCACCAAGACAATCCCAAAACCAAAATCCACAAAACAACCCCACCCACAAACACTACGAACATCAAAACTACCAAGACGACAAGCAAATGGAAAGCAAAAACGAGCAAGAATCAAGCTTTTTTGACGCTTCAGAGTTTATCAATGATTCTAAGCCTAGCAAGCCAAATACCGCTAGCTACTATACCAATGGAGGCTATGAGATAAACACTAGCACGCCCACCACCGAAAAATTTCAAACCAAAGAAGAAGTAGCAGATGAAATCACAAAACTTATCCAAGAAATGCTTAGCTACACGCCTTATAAGATTGATAATGTCAAAGTCAGTTTTTATGACAACCAAACGCTTTCAATCTACATTGATGGCGAGGATTCTGCTTTGCTTATCGGTGAGAGGGGCTATCGCTACAAAGCGATTTCGTATTTGCTGTTTAATTGGATTCAGCCTACTTATGGATACAATATCCGCCTAGAAATCGCACAATTTTTGCAAAATCAAGAAGACGCTATTGATGCCTACTTGGTGGGAATCATAAATGAAGTCCGCAGAGAGGGCAGAGCACAGACTAAGCCATTAGATGGGATTTTGGCATTTATCGCGCTTAAAAAATTGCGAGAGCAATTCCCCGATAAATACATTTCTTTTAGGGAAAATCCACAAAATGAGCGATACATCATCATCAATGATTTTTATCACTAAGCGTTTTATCCCTTAAAACCGCGTAAATAGGCTAATCGCCACAACGCCAAAAGCTAGCCAAATGACAAATCTAGCCCTATCTTTGCGTCCTAAAAATCTACAAGATTTTGTCGGACAAAGCCATATTTTTGGCAGTGGCAAACCCCTCTATGAAGCCCTAAAATCAAAAAAATTGCCTCATTGCTTTTTTTATGGCACGCCGGGCAGTGGCAAAACCACTCTAGCTAGAATCATCGCTAGCGAGCTAGGAAGCGATTTTTTAGAATTTAACGCGACAGATTTCAAGCTAGAATCCCTGCGCGTAAGGCTAAAACCTTACAAAGACGCGCTTATTATCCCGCTAATTTTTATCGATGAGGTTCATCGCCTAAGCAAGACACAACAAGAGGCTCTTTTGCCTATTATGGAGGAGCGTAGGGCTATCGTGCTAGGGGCTAGCACGCAAAATCCATTTTATACCCTTACCAATGCGATTCGCTCTCGCAGTATGCTTTTTGAGTTTAAGCCGTTGAAAAATTTTGAGCTAGAGCACATTCTCACAAAGGCGTTAGAAACCTTAGAGATTTACATAGCAGAATCTAGCCAAACAAATGATTCTAAACCTAGCCCAAAATCAAACGCAAACTCTAGCCTAAAATATGCCAAATCCATCGACAAAGACGCCTTTAGCTATATCATCTCAAGCAGTGCAGGGGACGCCCGCGCTATGCTAAACCTACTAGAAGTCCTAGCCCTAAGCCCCAAAATCACGCTAGAAAATGCCAAAGCCCTGCGACCTTTTAGCCTAAATGATGGCGCAAGCGAAGATGACACGCATTACAACCTAGCTTCAGCCCTTATAAAATCCATTCGCGGAAGCGATGTAAATGCTAGCATTTACTACCTAGCTAGGCTTATCACAGGGGGGGAAAACCCAGAATTTATCGCTAGAAGGCTTGTGATTTTGGCAAGTGAAGACATAGGCAATGCCAATCCAAACGCGCTAAATCTAGCCACCTCCACCCTCATAGCCGTAGGCAAAATCGGCTACCCAGAAGCACGCATTATCCTCTCTCAATGTGTGATTTTCCTAGCTTCCTGTCCCAAATCAAACACCGCTTACAAAGCCATAGACAAAGCCATAGAAGCGATAAATGATGGAGAGATTTTGCCTATTTCGCCACATATTTTGCCTCATTCCAAATCCTACAAATACCCGCATAATTTTGGTGGGTGGGTAGAGCAAAAATACCTTACCAAAGATTTGCATTTCGTAGAATCCACGGCTAAGGGCTATGAAAAAACGCTAAATGAATGGCTAGAAAAAATCAAACAAAGCAAGTAATAAACGCGCAAAAAGTGAAGTCTCTAAACCAAAAAAAAAAAAAAACGGCTATAATTTGGGCTTTGTTTTTTTGGTTTTTAAGGGGTTTTGATTCTGCGATTTTTATGCGCAATTTTTAGCATAATTTTTAACTACAAAAAAATATAAGGAAAAGTATCGATGAAAAAATCTAGCGTGATTTATGACTATCTTATCGTAGGGGCGGGGCTTTTTGGCTCTGTGTTTGCTTATGAGGCAAGCAAAAGAGGCAAAAAATGCTTAGTGATTGACAAGCGAAGCCATATCGGTGGGAATTGCTACACGGAGAGCTTTATAGATTCTAGCGTAGATTCTAGCAAATCAAACGCAAATTCTAATTTGGTTTTTGGCGCAAATCCCAAAAACGCGAATCCACAAGGCACAAATCCAAACGCCAAAATTATAAATATCCACAAATACGGCGCACATATTTTTCACACTTCAAATGCGAAAATTTGGCACTATATCAATCAATTTTGCGAGTTTAATCACTTTATAAATTCGCCACTTGCTAATTTCAAGGGCGAGATTTATAACCTGCCATTTAATATGAATACCTTTGCGCAGATTTTTGGCAACGCTAGCACGACACAAGCACGCCACGAGAGAGAGAGAGAGATTTGCCCACGCGCTAGATTCTAGCTATTTGTATTCACCAAATGCGAATCAAAAATACCCCATTTCGTCATTGCGAGGCTTTGAAAAAGCCGAAGCAATCCACAAAAACACCACAAAGAAAATCATAGATTGCCACGAAAAATCTAGCGATTTTTCTCGCAATGACGGCGTGGATTGCCACGATTCTGCTACCGCAGAATCTCGCAATGACAGCGCAAATGTAGATTGCCACGAATCGCTACGCGATTCTCGCAATATCAAACAAACGCCACTAACTCCCAATTTCCTAACCCCCACCCTTGCAAAGCAAATCATCGATTCACAAAAAAGCGCGATAAAGCACACCCCACGCAATTTAGAAGAGCAAGCCATCTCGTTAGTTGGCAAAGACATTTACGAAAAGCTAATCAAAGGCTACACACAAAAGCAGTGGGGCAAACCCTGCACCAAACTCCCCGCAGACATTATCCGCCGAATCCCCGTGCGCTTTTCGTATGACAATAACTATTTTAGCGACCCATATCAAGGAATCCCAAAAGGTGGCTACACGCAAATTTTTGAGAAATTACTACAAAATTGCGAAGTGTGGCTAAACACGGATTTTTTAAGCGATAGGGCGCGACTATCAAAAATCGCAAAAAAGATTATTTTCACAGGGGCAATCGATAGCTATTTTGACTATATTTATGGTGCGTTAGAGTATCGAAGTTTGCGCTTTGAAGAGCGGATTTTGGAGTGTGAGAATTATCAAGGCGTGGCGGTTATGAATTTCACAGACAGCCAAACGCCTTATACGCGCATTATCGAGCATAAGCATTTTGAGTTTATAACTTCGCCACGCACGATTTTAAGCATAGAATATCCGCAAAATTGGGACATAGAAAAAGAGCCGTTTTATCCCATAAATGACTCCAAAAATAACGCCCTTTATGAAAAATACAAAGCCCTAGCGGACAAAGAGAAAAATCTAATCTTTGGCGGACGGCTTGGTGGCTATAAATATTATGATATGGACAAAGTCATAGAATCAGCGTTAAATCTAGTAGAAAGGGAGCTAAAATGAGCACAAATATGACCAAGACACACAAAGCCAAAATCTCCATCATTATCCCCACGCTAGATTCTGCGAAATATATCAAAGAGTGCGTGGATTCTGTGCTTTGCCAACGATTAAAAGACATTGAGATTCTCTGCATTGATGCAAATTCCACGGACGGCACATTAGAGATTTTGCAAGATTACGCAAAGCAAGATTCACGCTTGCAAGTCATATTAAGCGAGAAAAAGTCTTATGGCTACCAAATGAATCTAGGCATTGCAAAAGCAAAAGGCGAGTATATCGGCATAGTGGAGAGCGATGATTTCATAAAACCCCAAATGTATGAGACACTCTACAAAGTCGCAAAGCAGACAAATTGCGACATTATCAAAAGTGATATTTTATGCTTCCACACGCTAGATTCACAAAGCACAAAAAGTCGTAGATTTACCCACACGCCCATAGTCAAACACAAGCATTTTTATGGCAAAAAGTTAGATTTTGGCGCGGACTGCCAAAACCCAAAAATCATAAAGCAAAAAACCGCATTTATAAAATCCGCGTGGAAAATGAACCAAAGCTCCATTTTCAAACGCGACTTTTTAGCACGGCACAAAATCGCGTTTAACGAGAGCGCGGGAGCTAGCTACCAAGACACGGGATTTTCTTTTATCACCACGATTTTAGCAAAATCAATGTATTTGCTAAATGACGCATTTTACTGCTACCGCACGGACAATGAAAGCTCATCTAGCAATAGCAAGTCAAAAGTTTATTGCATTTGTGATGAATACGACTTTATCGAGGCATTTTTGAAGCGCGAAAATCTTTTTAGCGCGTATCAAGGGCTATTTTTCTACCTCAAATTTTGTGGCTACAAATGGAATGTCGAGCGAATCGCCACGCAATATAAGCTAGATTTTTTAGAGCGATTTAAGAGCGAATTTGCACCGCTAAGCAAAAAGCAAATCAAATCTAGTGGCTTTAAATGGCATCAACGGCGCAAACTAGCCAAAATCTTAGATTCGCCACAATCCTACTTTGCTGAAATCATAGAGCCAAAACCAAAAGGCATAGTTGCCAAAATCAAGCATTATTTCAAACATTACATAAAAAAGGAAGGTAAAAAATGACACCAAAAGTCTCAATCATAATCCCCTGCTACAATGTAGAGCGATATGTCCGCAAATGCGTCCAATCCGTGCTAAATCAAACCCTACGCGAAATCGAAATCATCATCATAAATGACGGGAGCACCGATGGCACGGGCAAAATCTTACGCGAATTTGCCGACAAAGATAAGCGAGTGATTTTAATCGAGCAAGAAAACGGTGGCTATGGCGTAGCGGTAAATAAAGGCATAGCAACAGCGCGTGGCGAATATATCGGCATAGTCGAATCTGATGACTTCATAAACCCCGCAATGTATGAAAAACTCTATGCAAAAGCAAAAGAGAGAGACGCACAAGTAGTGAAGTGTAATTTTTATATGTATGATTCTTATGCAAAAATCCAAAATGAAATCTACCAACTAAAAAAGCATAATTTAGACATTGCGCCAAATGGCGTTTTTAGCCCTATTGATTTTAAGGCGATTTTTTATCTCCACGCAAGTATTTGGGCGGGAATCTACAAGGCAGATTTTATCAAACAAATCAAAGTTTTAGAGACAGCGGGGGCAGCCTATCAAGATTTTCCTTTTGCGATGGAGATTTTGGCAAGGGCTAGTAAAATCGCTGTGGTAAAAGAGGCTTTTTATCACTATCGCACGGAGTTTGGGCAGGGCAACTCTATGCAGGTAAAGCCTAAAAAGCTAATGCGACATATTGATGCCACACTTCAAGCAAGAGATGCGCTAGCAAAATATTCTATGCTAGATAAAGTCAAAGAGGAATTTTTCTACAATGCTTCGCTTGGGAATTGTGCATTTTTCAAAAAGCAAAATGCTAAAAATCGCAAAATCTACGCGGATAAAATGCGCGAAGTTTTTGTGCTCTATGACAATCCACAATTCACACATTTTGAGCCAAAACTAAAAGAATGGACACAAACCATAATGAGTGGCAAGACACCAAAAATACCATTTAAAGAACTCCGCAGACGCGTATTTAGAATGCGTATCAAAAAAGGCGAGATTCACATAAAGCTAGGTAATTTTGAGTTTAAAAAATATTACAAAAAGGCATAAAATGACGGATTTTCAAACCCCTAAATTTTCTATAATTATCCCAATGTATAATGTAGAAAAGTTTGTCGCTCGTGCGATAGAGAGCGCGATAAATCAAAGCTATGAAAATATTGAAATCATTTGCGTTGATGATTGCGGAGGCGATAGAAGTGTGGAGATTGCCAAAGAGTTTACTTTGAGCGATAAGCGTGTGAAAACATTGCAAAATCCGCAAAATCTAGGCACTTTTGCCACGCGAAATAATGGCGCTATAAATGCAAGGGGTGAGTATTTGCTATTTTTAGATGGCGATGATTATCTGCACCCTGACACTTGCCAAAAATGCTATGAAGTTTTAGAAAATGCAAATAAAGAACAAATTGACTTTATAATGTTTAATTTATTTGGCGAATATGAAAAAGGCGAGGGGATAAAATTGCGCAAAGTTGTCCGTCAAACGAAAATTATTGACGACCATATTTTTGAATCGATATATTTTGGCAAAGATACAAATTTTTGTTTTTTGGTTATTAAGTGCATAAGGCGAGAAATATATCTAAAAGCCATAGATTTTGCTAATATCACAAGCAAAGTTACCGTAGCAGAGGATACGCTTATGTCTATGGCAATTTTAGGAGTTAGCAAGAAAATCGCGTTGCTTGATATTGGGCTATATTACTATTGGTATAATGCTGATTCGGCGACTCGTTCGCTTGACTTACATAAAATACAAACACGAATCAAAAATATATCTTTTGTCATTAAAAAACTAGCAGAATTTGCCACCAAAAAAGATAAAGAATATGAAGTTTTTGTGCAAGGCGTAAGCAAAACACTAGAAACTCATATCGCAAGTAATTATATAAGCGCATATCACAAGCGTATAGAAAATGGCTATCCAAAGTTTATAGCAAGGCTAATTTGGAGTCTGCAAAAAAGGCGATTTGGAGCACAGCAAAAAGAAAAAAATCTGCGTAAATTTATCAACGAAAATAAGGGAGTGTTTCAACATATTTAGGTATTTTTAATGCTCAATTCACCTTATAATATCAAACAAACAATCTTATGTTGTGGCTTGCAAGATGCAAATTTAAATATTGAGACCACAAAGAATATCAAAACTTTGCGACTCTTCATAAAAATTCTTTGTGCAAAATTTTTAAGCAAATTAGAATCTTAATCGCCAAAAAATACGAAAAAACTTCAAGAACACAAAGTGAGATAAAAAATAGGCAAAAACAACTTTTTGATATATGTTTGGTGCTAGGCAAGTGAGAGAAAAAAGAGGCAGAGTAGCTAGCAAAAACACCCGCGCATTTGTTTTCGCTAATCTAGGAAATATAAGCAGTGGTATGTCAAAACATAACTATTGCGTTTTATACCCAAGTAATAAAAATTATTCTACAAAAATATTTTTTAGGTGTATTGTCGTTATGTAATACGGTTATATAACTAAAATCTTTGACAAAATATGGTAAAATTTCCGCTTTCTAAATTGTTTTTAATGTTTGAAAAAAGTGAGGCAAGTGCGATATGACAAATGTTACTCGAATTAGACAGGCAGAAATCGACTTAATTGAGTTTTATATATCTGGCAGACTATCTAAGAATGATTTAGATTTACTCCATTTGATTTTTTCTCAAAATCCTACCCAAGAACAAGTTGATAAATTCTTGCCCACTTATGACATTGAAGTAGCTGGTAGTTACAAGGCATTGTTGTTGGCATATTTTGCAAAAATGCACCCTTATCTTAAATTTACCGCTTATGAAACACCGAGGCTAAAAGGCTTATTGAATTTTTATAGATTTCAAAATATGAAGTTAATTGCGGATTTTATCAAAATCGGTAAAGTTTTTCGAGACAACAATATTGAAATGATGGTTTTAAAAGGCTTTGCAATGAAGTGTTTAAGACCAGATTTGTCAAGAGCGATGGGCGATATAGATATTCTTACATTTGGGCAAGATTTTATCAAATCTTATGAGATTATCCAAAAAATGGGGTATAGAATGTCCTTAGAGCCACATTCTATCGATATACACGAGCCAGATTCAGAAGCGGGGGTTTTGGATATACATAGGTGGGTAAATATAGACAATGGTAGAGGAGAACGCTTAAACAAATATTTGCTAAAAAGAGCCAGACAAGGAAAAATAAATGGATTAGATATTTTAATCCCCAGCAATGAAGATTTGTTTTTTTTATCTCTTGTCAATCTCTCTAAAAATCTGCGAGATAACACAAGCAGGGCAAGCACTCTATATGCGCTATTTGACTGCAAATACTTATTAGAACAGCCAAATTTTGATTTTGACATAGTGTTTCAAAATGCCAAAATCACTAAAACAGAAGATTTTGTTGGTTTCGGGGCAAAATTTATCAATACCATTATCCCAGATTTGATTCCACAAGGATTTTATCAAGAGAGCATAACAAAATTCTGTATAAATATTTTATTTACTAGATATTTTCGCGCTTTACAAAAAGTAGTGCGCAAAATTAAATTTAGTTTTATCGCTCAGGGTAAAATATCATTATATTCTTATGCTAAAATAAAGCTATATTACAAGTTTTGCAAATACATAGCAAACAAAGATTTTATCAAAACAAAGGAATTTTTACTAAATCAACGAGAAAGGACGAAAAGGCGATGATTATCAAAAACCCTAGCCAAGAAAAGCTAAAAGAATGGATTGAGCGCATAAACAAGCACATTGAAGCGAATTTTTCGCTAGTTGAGACAAGATTTGTAGATTTGGGCACTAAAATCGTGCGAATACTTAACTACGCAAAAGATTTTACTCCGCTAATGCAAAAGCAACTCACTTACACGCTTAAAAATTCTAGCGAATTTAAAGGTTCTGCGCCAATTTATGACGCTACCATAGTGCTGTGGCAAGAAAACAATGTCAATGAATTTGCCAAAATGCTAGATAAAGAATTTGACCCAAAGAAAAATATGAGATTGCGCATAGATATGCTTTACTCAAATCAAAAACATATAATGGTATCGGCTTTTGATGATAGCTATTCGCATACGATTCCGCTTATGAATATACACGATGGCTTTGTCAATCTTTTTGATAAAAAGGCAAACACATACTTTTATGGAGCGCAAAATTTAGAGCCAGAAGAGTTTATCAAGCAAGGACATATCTTTGTCCAAATGTTTAACAAAATCCTACGCACTTCGACTTCAAACCTAGCGCACGGCGCAGTTGTCGGCATAGATGACAAAGGCATTTTGCTTTGTGCTAGAGGGCAACGGGGCAAATCCACGCTAGCGGTTTTATCTATGATGGAGGGCTTTGAGTATGTTTCAGATGATTATCTCACATTAGAAAAAGAAGGCGAATCTCTATACACACACCCCATATACTCGATAATCACACTCTCCCCAAGAATGTATAATGAGCTATATGAGAAACTAGAAGGCACTCGCTTTGTCTCAAATAACGCTAGAAAAGACAAATATGTCATCAATATTGCCAATTTTCACCCACAATTTCGGCGCAAATATCCCGTAGAAGTCTGCGTATTCCCTGAGATAGTTGCTGATTCAAAACCTTCGATTTGTCTATGCGATTCGCAAGAAAAAGGACGCGCTATTACCCAGCTTATCCAATCCACCGTATCCCAAGTGCAAGATATTAACGACCACACCACCATACTCAAACTCATCGATATGGTAAAAGATTTTGAATTTTACAAAATCAATCTTTGTAGCGACATAGCACAAAATACGCAGTGTTTGCGAGATTTTATCGCCCAATACAAACGCCAAAAGTCAAACATAAAGCTAGGAAAATGGCTCATAGATATTACTTTTGATATAGCAAATATTATCGATAGTGAGAATGGAATCATCTACACGATGAATCAAACTGCCACAAATATCTATGAAAATCTCATCAAAGGCGTATCAAAAGAAGCAATCATAAGCGCGATAGAATCTAAAATCGACACAAAGCACAATATCAAATGGCAAGTGGAAAAATTAGCCCACGAGTTGCGCTCAATTGGCTTACTTGATAGTAAAGCCACGCAAACAAGCCCAAATAACGAGCCAAATATCAAATTTGACTTTTTAACCGAAAATCACTATAATGCCTCTTTTTTAAAACACGAAAATCTTGGCACGATAGAGCTAATCGCTCCAAACGCCACAAATAAAGGAGAATCAAAATGAGCTATATGCTAAATGACGAAAAAATGTTTGCAGATGTAACCGATGGTATCGCTATCATCATCAACTCTGAAACAGGTATCTACTATGGGCTAAACGCCTTTGGCACACAAGTATATGAAAATCTAGTCGCAGGAGCAAGTGTAGCAAATATCCTAGAATCTGCCAAAAAAATCCCAAATATCCCCGCAGACTTTGAAAGCAATCTCAAAAAATTCGTAGATTCTATGCTAAGCTATGGTATTTTGGTAGAAACTAGCGCAGATTCGAGCGCAGAAGTCAAGCTAGATGAAGCTATCGCCAAAGAGGACAAATACGAGCTAGACTTAAAAGAATATGATGATGCGCAAGAGCTACTTTTGGCTGACCCTATCCACGAGGTAAAAGAGGACACAGGCTGGACACCAGAAAAAGACTCTATCGGCTATACCAAAGAGCAAACGGCAGAGCGCGAAAAGAAAATAGAAGAATAGTAAATATAAGCCAATCGTATTGTAGTGATATGATTAGCAAAATAAAATAAGATGCGATAAAATGGTAAGAGTCTCCGTCGTAATCCCCGTGTATAACACCGAAAAGTATTTACGCAAATGTTTGGATAGTGTTTGCGCTCAAACTTTGCAAGATATAGAAATCATTTGCGTAAATGATTGTTCGCCTGATGATTCACTACAAATCTTACAAGAATACGCTAAAAAAGATAGCCGAATCAAACTCATAAATTTCACGCAAAACAAAGGTGCAGCCATAGCGCGAAACACTGCCATAGATGAGGCAAAGGGCGAATACATAGGCTTTGTGGATAGTGATGATTATATCGACTTGGATTTTTATGAAAAGTTGTATAAAAAAGCCACAGAAAACAACGCAGATATTGCCAAATCAAATTTAGTTTGCGAAAATTATCCACAAATAAATCAAAATTTCATATACCACAATATCAAAGAGGTAGTAGAATACAATAAACTTACTTTAAAGCATATACCAACAACTATTATAAAAAAAAATCTTTTAGACAAAAATCAAGTATGTTTTCCAGTAGATTTAACAAACGCAGAGGATAGTGTCTTTGAAATTATGGTTGCAATGTATGCAAATAAAATAGTTGTTGTAGAAAATGTTTTTTATCATTATCAAATCAATATGTTTTCGTTAAATAATACTACGAAATATTCTTTAAAAAAAATAAAAAATGTTTTTTCTTCATTACAAAAAATCGTAGCTTTTTTAAATTTGCAAGATGTGCAGAAAGATGTTTATCAACGAATAATTACTGATAGATATGACACCATTTTTGATGTTCTAACTAAAAAATGTAACGACAATTTAGAAGCAGTAGATTGTTTTGAACAATTCACTTTTACTTTAAGACAACAGCTCAAATATCCATTATTGATTGATAAAACAAGTCAATTTAATTTTTTTAGAAAAATTGTCAAATCAAGAAAAGCTTCACATATTGCAAAAAATAATATAATCCCCAAAAAAATCTTTTATGTTTGGTTTGGCGACAAAAAATCAACTTTAGCAAACATTTGCATAGATAATTGGCAAGAGAAATTACAGGATTTTGAGATTATAGAGATAAATGAAGATTCTCCATATTTTGATTTTGCAAACGAATACAAAACTTGCAAATGGTTTAGAGAAGTCTATGACAGAAAACTTTGGGCTTTTGCGAGTGATTATGCTAGGGTAAAAGTGCTATATGAGTATGGTGGCGTGTATTTGGATACGGACATAACGATAAAAAAAGATTTCGCACCATTGCTTACACATAGCTTTTTTATAGGCGAAGAGGAAGTGGGAGTTTTAAACGCAGGAATCTTTGGGGCAATCCCTAAACACCCTTTTTTAAAAGCTATGTTAGATTTTTATCAAAAAGAAATATATAAAAGCCCGTTATACACGATTCCACGGATTCTTACCAAAATCTATGAGGACAATGACTTTGATGATGTATGCGTGTATCCACCTGAATTTTTCTATCCATTTCATTACAATGAGAGCTATTCGCCACAATATATCACACCAAATACTTATACGATTCATTGGTGGGGAGCTTCGTGGGTAAATTCTTCTAATTTGACTTTTTTGCGTTCAAAACATCTTCTTTCTGCTTTAAGGGAGCGAGTGGCAAAATGAATCCTAAAATCTCCATCATAATCCCCATCTATAATGTCGAGCGATACTTGCCAAAATGCCTAGATAGCGTTTGCAACCAAACTTACAAAGATTTAGAAATCATTTGCGTAAATGATTGTTCGCCTGATGATTCGCTAGAAATATGCCAAAGATACGCCACCAAAGACAGCCGAATCCGTATCGTAGATAGAGAGCAAAACGGCGGACTATCCGCCGCTAGAAACTCAGGGCTAGAAGTGGCAAGTGGAGAGTATGTTTATTTTATCGATAGCGATGATTGGATAGACTTGGACTATATAGAAAAAATGGTGGCGATGATACAAAAGCATAGCGTAGATATGGTTTGCAATGTCAATGTTTTCAAAGTAACTAGAAATGGTTTTATTGAGCATATTTGTCCGCATTCACAAAAAAAAGACCCTGAAGGAGAATTTGTTGATAAGATAACCGCTATAAACAACAATCAAACTATGATACCTTGTCATCTATATAGAAAACAATTTTTAGAAAAATACAAACTTCGTTTCTTGGAGGGTTATATACACGAAGATGAGATTTTTCATCATATAAGCAAGATACATTTGGATAAACTTTTTGTTTTCTATGGTCCAACATATTATTATTTACAAAGAAACGACTCTATAATGTCTAGTAGAAAAAACAAAATAGATGGGCATATCAAATTGCTTAGTTTTGTTTATAATTTTTATAAACAAAACAATCTTTTAAATAAAAATAATTCGATTAAGATATTTAGAGTCAATTATTTATCTAATATTAAAAACGAGCAAGAATTTTTGCTAATTAAAAATCATATAAATCTCATATCAAAAGACTTTGAAGAAGAAAGAATGGCTTCATCAGATTTTGAAAAGTTTATGGTTAAACATATTAAAAAAATTAATTCTTTTGATGAATGGAGAAAAGTTATAGGCAAAAACATATTTTTTACTTATATGACACGATATAGGATTACAAGAAGAAGACATTTAAAGGTATCGGTTATAATACCTGTTTATAATGTGGCAAAATATTTGCCAAAATGTCTTGATTATATTTGTGCGCAAACATTCGAAAATATAGAAATCATTTGTGTTAATGATTGTTCACCTGATAATTCCTTGGCGATTTTACAAGAATATGCCTCAATGGATAATCGTATAAGAATTATTAATAGAGAGCAAAACGGCGGACTATCCGCCGCTAGAAACTCAGGGCTAGAAGTGGCAAGTGGAGAGTATGTTTATTTTATCGATAGTGATGATTGGATAGATTTAGACTATATAGAAAAAATGGTAAGCGAAGCAGTAAAAAATGATGCAAAAGTCGTCCTAAACACTAATATGCTCACAGAAAACAATGGTAGAAAATTTAGATTTTCACAAGAATTGACAAAAAATAACATTTCTAATGTTTTTTTACCTGCTAATGAATGTATATGGAGTTTGATTTGGAGTGCTTGCGCGTATTTGTGGAAAAAATCATTTTTAGATAGTATAAACGCAAGATTTCCACAAGGATATGTCATAGAAGATATGTATTTTCAGGCGATAACTTTTGCACAATTAGACAAAGTCTATGTGATTGTTGGGGGGACATATCATTATGTGGCAAGGGATAATAGTATAGCGGGAAATTTTAAAGCAAATCTACTTTCGCATAACTATGCCTTGCTAAAAATTTTTCATAAAGTAGTAGATGATTTGGAGCAAAAAGATTTATTGAAAACTGCAAATATTAAGTTGTTTGTTTTGCTTCAGATTGGCGGTAATTTAGATAAAAAAATAGCATTTATCAAAGAACTAAAAAAATATTTTTTAAGAATCAAAGATAAAGTATTTGCAAATCGCAATTTATATACTGCAATAGAACTAAATTTTTTTAACGCTGTGCTAAATGATGATTATGAAGTTACATTGAAAAAAGTAGATATTGCTAGATTGAGAGCAAATTTAGCAAAAAGTTAAATCATTTGCACAATACAACGATTTGTATGGTAGTATGTCAAAAGCTATTGAATGCGATAAAAAGACAATATAAACAAATGAAAGCGTAATGAATTTAATCATAACAGACAGGAGACTCAAATGACACAACAATGCTATACACTAAACAATGGAGTGCAAATACCAAAAATAGGTTTTGGAACAGACTATATAAAAGGGCAGGCGTGTATAGACGCTGTAACAAAAGCGATAGAAGTAGGATATAGACTTATCGACACGGCTCGAATCTATGGCAACGAAAAAGAAATTGGCATAGCGGTAAAAAAGTGCATAGAAAGAGGCATTATCAAACGAAGCGATATACTTATACAAACGAAATGCCACTGGTTTAATGTTGGCTATGAACAAGTTTTAGATTCATACAATCAGAGTCAAAAAGAACTTGGTTTGGATATTGACATATACGCACTTCATCACTCTTATTTGGATAGTTTTAGTTGGCAATCAGATATCGTTTCATCTTGGAGGGCAATTGAATATTTATACAAAACAAACAAACTAAAAATAATTGGTGTTTGTAATTTTACATTTCGAGACTTAGTGCTCTTAACTGGAAGCGCGGTAATCCAACCTGCTTTTAATCAAATAGAAGTTCATCCTCAACATCAACAAAGTGATTTGGTTAAACTTTGTAAGAGTAGAAACATATTTATACAATCTTGGGCTGCAATAAACAAAGGCAAAATCTTTGAAATAGAAACCATAAAGCCCCTTTGCAAAAAACACAATAAAACAGCGGGGCAAATTGCTCTTGCTTGGAATATCAAAAAAGGCTATGCACCACTTGTGCGTTCAGCAAACCCTAAACATATAGAAGAAAATTTTGATGTTTTTGATATTCAATTATCAAACGAAGACATTAAATCGTTAGATTCTCTTAATGGCGGAGATTTTTCTGGATATGATATGGACGCAATTATACCTATTGGACAAATACCAGTTCATAGGTTTTTTGATTGGTTTGGAATAAAAACTCCGCATATAACAAGATACAAAATTTTTGGTTTGACCATAGCAAAAAGCATCCAAAAAAATAAATTAAGGACTAAATATTATATATTTGGACTACCCATAATTGAGAGATTGTTAAGTGGGGGGGGAATGAATAATTCCAGCTTCCACAAATATCAAAAGGTAGCGTAATTATGGATTGTATGAAGTTGGTTAATGGTGTCAATATCCCAAACATTGGGATTGGTTCGAGCGCACAAGATATGCAACTATGTATTTATAGTGCCATTAAGTATGGATTTAAATTTTTTGATACTGCATATATGTATCTATCAGAGGCAAAATTAGGCAGTGCTATCAAGCAATGTATGAATGAGGGCATTATAAAACGACAAGATTTGTTTATACAGTCAAAAGCCCCACATACAAAAGCGGGATATAGTGCCACGCTCAAAGGATTTGATGAGTCTATCAATAAAATACAAACTGATTATTTGGACAGCTATCTTATCCATTATCCGCAAAGAGATAAGTCAAATTGGCAAGATTTATTGCTTGATACTTGGTATGCTATGGAAAAACTATACGAACAAGGCAAAATAAGAGCAATAGGTGTAAGCAATTTTTTGCCTCATCATTTGGATTTTTTGCTTAAAAACGCAACGGTTTATCCAATGATAAACCAAATAGAACTCCATCCACAGCATACTCAAAGTCAAGCACTTGAATTTTGCAAGGCGCACAATATTCAAATTCAAGCGTGGGGACCGCTTGGATGCGGACGGAGCTATTACTCACCTTTTATAAAATCACTTGCTAACAAATACAATACAAGCATTATGAATTTGGTTTTAAACTTTCATAAAAAACAAGGTATTATACCTATTATGGGTGTGCGTGATGAGTTTGAATTGCAAGAGATAAAAAACTATGAAGATATTCAATTTGATGAGTATGATTTTGACAAGCTTTTTATGCTCAACGAGAACTATACAAAATGTCATAACGACTCAATGTTGGTGGACTGGGAAAATGCCATACCAACAGCAGTAAAAACCGTAAATATTGATGATTTTGTGCCAAATGAGAGAGTTATAAAACTATTTGGATTTTTACCTTTACTAAAAATTCGTAATGAATCTAAGCATAAAACAAAATATTATTTTCTAAACATACCTGTCGCTAAAACAAAATATAAATATATTAGCTTAAAACAAAGGGCTTTGAAGAAAATGCCAAAGCAAAAATATACAATAGAATGTGTTTTTAATTATAATGATGAATTTTTAGAATGCCCTGTTTGGGATAAAGAAAATGAACTTATTTATTGTGTCTCTTCCTATAAAAACAAAGTCTATCAAATCAACCCAAAAACCAAAGAATATCTAGTGATACCTACTTCTAATGGTGTAGTGGGTTGCATTGACATTGATAAAAATGGGTGTTTAATCGTAGCTGAAGATAGTGGCATATATAAAATAGATATAAAAAATAATACACGCACATTTTTGATTCAGCTAAAACCTGAAATGAAATATAATTTTGGACAAGGGCATTTCAATTATAATGATGGCAAATTAGATGCAAAAGGGCGTTTTATCGTTGGGACAGCTGGTCCATATAACAACAACAAATTATATTCCTATGACGGCAATTCATACAAGGTATTAGAACATAACATTACTATTTCTAATGGCATAGCTTTTTCAAAAGATAATACCAAAATGTATTATACAGATTCATCGACACAAAAGGTGGGATTATATAATTACAATCTTGAGACGGGCGATGCTATATTTGAACGATATGTTATCGATTTTGATGGCAATACTCCTGATGGAATGTGTATTGATATAGACGACAATCTATGGGTTGCCGAATTTGATGGCAAAAAGGTTTCTAAATGGGATACAAAAACATTTAAAGAGATAGAGCAAATCCACTTTCCTGCGAAATGCACTTCTGTTTGTGTTGGTGGCAAAGATATGGATTATCTATATGTTACCACTTTTAAGGACGAGCACTCTGCTATCGGGGGGGGGCTTTATAGAGTCAAAATCCGCAGTGGCATAAATAAATAAAAACTATGATATAATTCACTAATATAGCGGATTTATACAAAAATAAACCTACTTTGATAGTATTAAGGAGCAAAAATGATAAATCTTATACCCAAAGAAGCGATTGAAAAGCATCGCAAAAACAAAAATATGTTTTTTTGTCCATATTGTAATCGAATGACAATTTCTCCCAAAAATATCAAAGCTGGGATAAAAATGTGCGCTATATGCGCTTCATTTGAGAGACAAAGATTTTTATATTTTGTATATGAAAATCTTTTTTTAAATACGGATAAACCTTTAAAGATATTGCATTTTGCGCCTGAAAAGTGTATATATGACAGAATATCTAAAAATCCCAATTTAGCTTATACCGCTTGTGATTTAGAACCCAAAAACTACCCATATATCAAAAATATCGACAAGCAAGATGGTTGCAATCTCACTTATGAAAATAATTCATTTGACATTATTATTCATAATCATATATTAGAGCATGTGCCTAATCCCATAAAATTATTGCAAGAAAATTTAAGGATATTAAAGCAAGATGGCATAATTATAGCCTCGATTCCGTATTATCCAAATGACTTGTGCGATGAATCCAAGACGACAGATGAGGATAGAATCAAATATTACGGACAAGCTGACCATTTGCGTAAATTTGGAAAAGATTTTTTAGATATTTATAGCAAATCTTTTAATATAAAAATGATTGATTCTGCTACTTATGGGGGGGGGGATTGACTAATGATGAGCTGGAAACTATCGAAGCAAAATGCACCAGCCAAGATGATTTTTATTTTGTTGTAACCAAATAGTAATAAGGACTAGCACAATGAACGAAAACCTAATCTCCGTCATCATCCCTTGTCAAAATGGGATAAATTATTTAAAAGAGGCTATTGATAGCGTGAAACGGCAAGAAATGAATACCGAAATAATAGTCATAGATGATGGCTCTACTGATGGCACTGCACATCTTGCCAAGCAATGTGGGGCTAGAGTGTATAGCATAGCACATTCTGGCTTGTCTGTTGCGCGAAATGTAGGGCTTAAAAATGCCAAAGGTGGCTTTATATTATTCCTTGACCACGATGATGTGATGAATGATAATGCACTAAAAACGCTCTATGATGAACTAGTAAGCGATGATGCGCTTGACTATACACAGGGTAAATTGGTGGATTTTATCTCGCCTGAATTGCCGCAAGATGAAAAAGCAAAATTAAAACCACGAAAAGAGCCTTATGGTGGGGTTTTGCCAGGTGCTTTTTTGTTTAGAAAATCCATATTTGAAGCAATAGGCGGATTTGATGAATCTCTGCAAACAGGTCAGGGGGTGGATTTTTTACTAAGATGCGATAATGCTAATGGGGGGGGGGATTTAAGACTAAAAAGCTTGATTTTATCACAACGATGCGCCGACTCCACACCACAAATATGGGCAGGACAATGCAAAGCCAAGAAAACAAAGACTACTCCGCAATCCTCCGCGCAAAACTCTTGGCAAAAAAGTCAAAATAATCCCCTCATATCCATAATAATCCCCGTAAAAAACGGGGCAAACTACATAAAAGAAGCCATAGATTCGATAAAAAATCAAAATGTAGTGACACAAATCATCGTAGTAGATGACGGCTCTACGGACAATACAGCTGATATAGCCCAAAATTTAGGCTGTATAGTTATCAAACACGAGCGCAACAAAGGGCAAGTCATAGCAAAAAACACCGCATTAAAATATATAGATAGCAATGGTGGTGGTGAATTTGTGATGTTTTGCGACCACGATGATTTGCTTACGCCAAATACCTTGCAGACAATGTTAAAAGAATTTGAAATCGATAGTGAGCTAATGGCTGTGATGACAAAAACAAAAGATTTTATCTCACCCGAAATCCCGACAATCGAAAAACAAAAAATTATCATAAAACCAGAGCCATATTTTGGGTGTCTCGGCTCTTGCGCACTTATCAAAAAACAAGTTTTTGAGATAATAGGACTATTTGATGAATCTATAATGGCTGGTGAAATCATCGATTGGCAGTCAAAAATGGATAGCCATAATCTCAAAATAAAAAAGTTAGATTTTGTCTCTGCGCTTCGCAGGATTCACCTTACAAACTTTGGCAAGACGCATAAGCAAAAAGAGTTTAAAGACTATGCCGCATTGCTAAAAAATAGAATTAAAAGCAAAGCAAATTCTACTAATGCTGATATTATTGGGGGGGGGGGAATAGATACTATCTAATCTCTCGCTTTGTGCTACACTTCCGCACTGCTTCTTTTTCTCGCGCCCACATCAGCAATAGTGAGCATAACAATAATGTAAAAAATCTTACCAAAAATCTAAATGACCCATTTAGCATAGTCCAAAAGGTTGAAAAATGCTATGGCAAAAAAATGATTCCTTTGCAAGAAATCTATACAAAAGATGAATTAGCCCAGCTTGACAAAGTCAAAGGATTTGAAAAATCTATCAAAAAGGGAGAAAACTATTTTTACTACAAACATTTTAAATTGCCTATAAATCTCTTTGAATCTTCGGTATTTTACTACAAGCACGGCATTGATACGCTAAAATCTAAAAGCGCATTACAAAATAAAGCCATAATCGATGTCGGCTGTCATATCGCTGATAGTGTGATAGTGTTTCGGGCAGAGTTTCCAAACAATCCTATTTATTCTTTTGAGCCTTCTAAAATCAACTATGAAATGGCTTTGCAAACTATCAAGCTAAACAATACACAAAATGTTAAGATAGAAAATCTAGGGCTTGGAGACAAAGAATGTGAGCTAAAAATCCAATCTAGCGATAATCTTTTGAAAAGTTGCGAAAATACTATCTGCCAAAATGGCAATGAGATAGTCCAAATAATAACTTTGGATAAATATGTAGCGCAAAATAATATACAAGTAGGGCTCATCAAAGTAGATATTGAGGGATTTGAGCAAAACTTCTTAAAAGGTGCAGAGCAAACAATAAAATCACAACGCCCTATTTTGCTTATTAGCATTTATCATAATTATGATGATTTTTACAAAATCAAGCCAATGATTGAGGGCTGGAATTTGGGCTATGATTTTAGCTTATTTCAAGGTGTGCAAAATAGTGGTTCCATAGTGGTCGAAACTTTGCTAGTATGTGAGACAAGATAGACAATTAACAAATATTTTGTTATAATTTTTGGCTTTTGTGGCAACAACTAAAATTTTAAGGATAAAGCTATGGAAAAACTAATGGCGCAATACAACATAGATGATGTATTTTTCAAGCGATACATACAAGAAAATGCGAGACAAAGGCTTGGAATGGAGATGCATAAATTTTTGTTTTTTAAAGAGGGTAGATTCATCAACCCTATGAAAAAAAATGAAATTTTGCAAAGCTATTGCAAGGAAGAATGTGATAATTTCTACAATAAAGGGATTTTAAATATCCCACAAGTGGAATTTTGCATCACTACAAAATGCACACTAAAATGCAAAGATTGTTGTGCTTTGATACCTTCATTTAATTCATCTTGTCATATAGATATGTCTTTTGAGGATTTTAAGCTATATTTAGACAAACTTCTTGACAATAATGTGGGGGGGGGGGGGGAATGTGAATCTAATCCGCCATTTTGTCATACTAGGCGGTGAAACACTACTAAATCCACATTTACCACAAATGATAGACTATGCTTGTAAGCAAGAAAAAATCTTTATCGTGCAAGTGATAAGCAATGGCACGATGAGGCTAAAAGATGAATTACTACAATCTCTAAAAGCAAATAATAAAAAATGCTATGTTTCTTTGAGTGATTATTCGATAAACGAAAATCTAAAAAAGATACTCAAATATGATGAGATAAAAGAGACACTAAAACAAAATGACATAAAGTTTCAAATGGCTGAAAACAAAGAATGGGTAAGCGAAAAAGGCTTTGCCAAACAAAAAAGTAGCAATGAAGCAACAAGACACAAGATAAAAGAGTGTTTTCGCTCACAATGCAACTGCGTGATGAATGGTAAGCTAGATATTTGCTCAAAAAGTGCTGGGGCTAGAGAGTTAGGGCTTTTTGATTTTAGAGACTTTGTCGATATAGTAAATTCTACGAATCTAAAAGAGGATTTGATAAAGTTTTATAAAAACGATATTTATGATGCGTGTGGGCATTGTATTTTGTCTGATGAGAAAATACAGGCTGCGATTCAAAAAAATGATTATATTGCGGAAATGCAAAATTAGATTTAAGAAAATTTTAATAAAAAAAGTAATACAATTAGTTCATTTTGTTTTTTATGTAAAATTTTTGGAGTTATCGCAATGAATAATATTCCGAGCAAATTAGGGGTTTCTCCTCTGCTGACATCTGGCATCAATGTAAAATTTGAGAAAAATGACCAATTATATGCCATATTTAGTGTTATATACCAACACATCAAAGAGATAGGTTCTTTTGTAAGTCGAGATTTGCCAATATCACAAATACCGCTAGATATTAGAGAGCAAGACCCTATTTTGAAATTTGCTCCGCAATTTATGCTAATTAGTAATGATAAAAAATATAATATACAAATAGGGCATAGGGTTTTATCTATAGTCTATGACAAGGCATATGGTTATAAATATGAGGGTTGGGATTCCTATTTCAAATCAGAGATAGAATCTGTTTTAAAATTTGTTCAAAAGTTACAGATAATCAATAATATTGTTGCTGTTGAATATAAAAATGTTAATTTTTTTGAAAAAGAAAATATTTTTGATAATATCAATATATCAGTCTGTTATTCTGATGCTTCACAACCCATTAAAAGTAATTTACTTGTTTTTAGGGAACAAGATAAAGATTTTGAAAATCAAGCAACCTTAAACAATAATGGGAATGCTTTTATAGATAATGCTTTGCATAATGGTTCTATATTAGAAATATCGACATCCCTACAAGTTAAAGATTTTATGCAAATAATTGATAATATTGATTTGATACACACAATCAATAAGAATTTGTTTTTCAAAATCTTAAAAAAAGGATATGTTGATGAACAACTCAAACCAGAATATTAGTTTTTGTCTAGCAACTTCGCATTTGTTGCTATTTTTACTTAATGGTTATCCTATACTAGAGGATACATACCAAATAGATAAATATGACAATAGTAGCTTTTGTCAATTTTCTTCCGATTTTATTCAAAATAGCAGTATTGAGCATCATACAAATCAAAATCTTTACGATGCTATGGTTAAGGTTGCTAACACCCTAACCAATGACTCTATTCAATTAGATGGAGAAATAGCAAAAATACTGAATGATAATTTTGTGGATTTATGGTAAATTATGACACTTACATCAGAAAATTATATTGAAAAATTTTTGCCTCAATATTTAAATGATAACTATAAGGAAATGTTGGCTAGTAATCTAGCTAATTTTCCAAATAATATGGACAAAATTTATATGAATAAGCAAGATTATCTTAATAATCAAGATAGTATTTTGCAATCTGATATATTTGAATATAAAGATGAAAGTTTAAATAAGCCAAAAAGAGTTTTAGTTATTTCAAACACTTGTGATAATAGTGGGGACAATAAAAGAGATTTTCCGTTAAATATCGCTTGTGTTCCATTAATAAAATTTCAAAAATTACTGAATTGTTTAAGGAAAAATCAAAAAAAAGAAGATGAAATAATCGATTTTGAAAAGAAAGTTAAATCTCAAAAATATTCAAATTTATTGTTTTTCCCAAAAATAAATAACAATGACGATGATTATATAGCCTGTTTTGACAAACCTTTTAGCGAAGAAAGGGAACAATTTAATAAAAAATCAAACAAACTAATGTCTTTAAGTAACTACGGCTTCTATATTTTTTTACTTAAACTTTCAATTCACTTCACTAGAATACTAGAAAAAATTAATAGAGGATAGTATTTATAAGAACAAATAAACTATAAGGAGTAAAATTATGAATATGCAAGATAAGATTTTCACATTTTGGGCTGATAAAGACAAAATGCCCGAGTATATCAAAATGTGCATTGAAAGCTGGAAAAAGCACTTGCCAGACTATGAGATTGTCATTTTGGAGTATTCAAATTTAGATGAATATATAGGCAAAGATTTTTATGAAAAGATTTTGTTTGAAAAATTTACCATTTTTCAGCAAACTTGCGCGTTTCGAGCTGCTGTGCTTGAAAAGCACGGAGGGATTTGGCTAGATGCTTCTACTATCGTTACAAACCCAAATATAGATAATCTTTTTGATGATAGAGCCGAGCTAAATATATTTGAGTATAGGATAGCTTGTATAAAAGCCAAACAACACGCCAAAATCTTAAAAAAATGGATTCGTGGGATTAGATTTAATCTTTTTAAATATAAGCATTTATTTGACTTTTATTTCAAATACTTTCCTTACCAAACGCGCGATATGCTTGATTGGGACTATCTTAGCAATAGGATTCTAAGAAAACTACTCAAAACAAAAAACAAAAAATTGCTAAACAATGCAAATATAGCAGATTCAAAAACCCACCCTGATATTTTGTGGGATAGACAATGCAATCGCAGAAAATTTGAAAAATATCCCAGCGAAGGATTTAATCATTTTTATATCAAAAATGATTTTAGCGACTACGCAAAAGCAAATAATAATGGACTAATCATCTTAAATCACTCTTGGATGCCTAGAAAATACGCCACTTTCACAAGAGATGAGATTTTGCGACAAAATAATACTTTGTCAAAATTATTATCTGAAAATATATAAGGAGCAGATTTGGACGCAGTAAGCACACAGCAAAATCGAAGCAAAAGGATTTTTACCTTTTGGGAACCAGCCCAAAATATGCCACCTTATATCAAACTTTGTATAGAAACTTGGCGCAAATTTTTGCCCGAATATGAAATCGTCATTGTGGATTATTCTACGCTTGATAGATGGCTTGGAATGGGATTTTTTGATGAGATTTTGTATAGCGATTTTTCTTTGCCAAAACAAGCCGATGCGATAAGGTGCGCTCTTTTGCACCGATATGGTGGGATTTGGCTAGATTCGGATACTATTATTACTTCAAATGATATAAGAAAGATTTTAGAGATTCAAGCAGAAGTTGTTATGATTGAATCGCATTTGGCATTTATCAAAGCAACTATTGAGGGGGGGGGGGGGGAATTACATACTAAAATCTTGGCTTAGAGACATTAAAATCGCATTAAAGATTCATAGGCTAAAAATAACAAAATTTCACAAAATTTTATGGCGTTTAGCAAATCGTAAAAAACACCGCATAGCAAAAAAACTTGGGCAGTGGGATTATATCGGCAATGGCTTATTAAATAGATATTTGAAAACAAAAAATGGATATGTAAAAATAAATCGAGATAAAATCAACGCTTTGCCAGAGAATAAACATCTTGGTGATTCACAGGATTTAGTTAAAAATTATCAACATTTTTATTTTGAAAATGATTTTTCGCTAGAAGTGATGAATGAGACAAAAGGCATAATCCTGCTACATAATTCTTTGACTCCACAAAAATTTCTCACAATGAGCGAAAAAGAATTTTTAGAACAAGACAATACACTTGCAAACATTTTGAAAATCATCTTAAACAAGGATTAAAAATGGACTTTATAACAATAAAACCAAATGACAAATGCTTAGTTTTAGCCCCACACGCAGATGATGAGAGTATAGGTTGCGGTGGATTATTGCTAAAATATCCAAATAATTTTGAAGTCATAGTTTTAACAGATGGTGGCAAGGGGGGGGGCAAAAATGATAGTGAAGAATCTATCGTTGCGACAAGGCTTAAAGAGTTGCAAGAAACGATGACTTTTGCCAAAATAAAAATCTATCGCAATTTGATGATAAAAGATAGAGGGGTGCATAAGAATTTAGACAAAATTGATACTTTAAATTTAAAGCAATATGATTATGTTTTTGTGCCAAATGGATATGAGATGCACATAGACCATCACCCTATTTTATCGCGCGTAAAACGGATTTTGAGATTTTGGCAAAAGACAAAGATAATTGCCTATGAAGTGTGGTCGCCATTGCCAAATCCAAACTTGTATTTAGATATTAGTGATATTGTAGAAAAAAAGCGTGAGTTAATTTCGCATTATAAAAGCCAAATAAAATACAACGACTATGCAAACAAAGCCATATCGCTAAATCATTATCGAGGCTTACGCGTTGGATTAGAATATGCAGAAGCATTTTTGATAGAGCAAACTTTTGCGCAAAAGTTTGGATTTGCGATTGTAAAGACTGAAAATAGAATATTTGTGAGATTTCTTGGAATTAAGATTAGGGTAAAGAAGTTTAGCGCAACTTTACCCGTAAGTTAAATTTTACTCCCAATCCAAATAAATATTTGTGATATTTTTATCCACGATTTGTGCCTTTAATGCGGAGATTTTCGCATTTGGATTGTCAAACAATCGCTCGTGCGTTTCTACCATAATATACTCGACATTTTTATATAAATCCTGCGCGATAAACGCCTCCAACACTTCAAATTCTGCACCCTCAATATCTAACTTGATAAAGTGAATCTTGCCGTGCTTTGCGACAATCTCACGCACAAACGCACAAAAATCAATCATTTCTACTTCATAACCACTACTCTCTTGTGTCTCTTCGCAATAATTTGTCCCAAACTCAACAATACTTGCACCTTGGCTCACCATATCATCAATCAAATTGTAAAAAATCGTTTTGGCATTTTTAGTAGAAATCGCAGATTCGCTCAAAATAAAGCGCGGATTATTTTGATAGAGATTGCGCAAAAACGCACAAAGATAGACATTTGGCTCAAAGGCATAGACAACTCCGCCACACGCAAGGGCAATGTCGCTAAAAACGCCATTATGACAACCGCCATCGATAAAAATTAGCGATTCGCCATTTTGGGAGCGCAAATAAAAATCATAGAAAATTTTGTGGTATTTATAGGCAATATGGGCTCGGCTTAATAAGAATCTAAACGCATAGAAACTTTGATTAGAATCTAATCTGTGATTTTTTTTCATTACATCATAAAATATATTTAAGTCTTGTTTTGAAATAGTTTGATTGAATCTACTCTCAACAAAATTAGCAAATTTTATGCTTTTCACATATTCAAAAATTTTCTTATTGCAAAAGAAAATCTCGCGCTTACCATTACTATGATTGACTTTTTTAAACATAATTTATCCTTAAATTTTATTTTATGTGCAATATTCGCAAGGTGCGTATTTAGGCACATTACTCATCAAATCTTTGCGCATTTTTATAAAGCGTTGATTCATAAATAAATCAAATATATCGCTTTCATTGGCATCTCCTAGCACAAAATTTTGATGAGATTTTTCATCGCTACGCATATTGCAACAAGGCATCACAAGTCCATTGTAATCGATATAAATTTCGTGTAACGGCGCATAGCAAGGATATGTCCGTTTCTTTTTGTTGGATTCCAATGTCCCAGCGCGATTTACCATCTCTGCGTCTGGATTCCAGCATTGGTAGATTATATCTATGCCTTTATAGAGTAGTTTTAATTCATATCTTGCTATATCATTGCGATTGATTTTATATTGTAGCCCCAATTTACGCGCTTTTGCATCCATTGCTGTCTCTACGCTCTTAATATCAAATTGTTTATTTTTCTCAAAATAATAAGACATTACTATGAGTGTAACACCTGCATCTCGTAGCGCGTCTAAATATGCTCTATCTAAATAATCGCCATTGGTATAAATGCCAAGCTTTGCGTGTGGCAGTGCGCTTCTAGCCTGTTTTACGCGTTTTAAAATTAACTCTTTATTTGCCAAAGGCTCATTGAAGCGATGAAAATTAAGCAATTTATCATAATCAATTTCTGCTAGATTATTTATCAGTTTGAGATAAGTTGCCTCTGGCAATTCTATATTTTGAGACTTCCTATCAATGAGAGAATTAGGACAAAACCAACATTTACGATTACAAAAAGAGGCGATTTCTATTTCGATTATACGCACATTTTGTTTTAAAATCTGCCTTTTTAGTTCTCTATCATTATTGGGGGGGGGGGGGCGTTATAAGGGTAGCATATTGCGCCAAAGCTAAATATTGGGATTTATCCAAAGCATCTAATAATGTATTCCTAAAATCGCGTCTATATTTGCTTATAGGTATCCACCTTGCATATTTTTTGACTTTGTCTCGTGCGTTTTCAACAATATCCATAATATCCATATCCCTTTCATCTTTCAAAAATCACAAAAATGAAATATGTAGTTGCAACATACCAAAACTTAAAAATAACTTTGCTAAATTTTACTTAAGCGGATTGCTTTCTTATCAATTTCAACAAGATTTGTATTGCAAATCTTGTTGTTTAATTTGAGTATTGTATCTAAACTTTGTTTCGTTTAAGCAAAGAAAGAAATTTTTTTCTTTGAATCCCATAAATTTAACAATCCTATGCTTAGCGTATCCCCAAAAAATTTCAATACCATTTATGTGATTTTAACTTTTGCAAACTAATGTTTAGAATACTTGACTAGGCAATGAGCCATTGTTTCGCGACTAACATTACGAGTATAGAGAAGCAAAACACAGGGCTTGTTTGTCTGCTCCATACCATTTCTTTGCTCTTTTTTTGCGCCCAAAATCCATACCATAAGGTTGTCTTAATGTATTTAAACCCCGTCTTGCATTTTTTTTAGTTTTCCTCACACTCTTTTAAAAATCAGCGAAGTATTTATCCCGCCAAATGCAAAATTATTATTCATCACAAAATCCGTTTTTATCAATGTCGGCTCGCGCAAATATCCCAAAGTAGCGCAAGACTTATCAACCTCTTTCAAATTTATCGTAGGATAAAAAAGATTGTCCCTCATCATTTCTATACTAGCGATACTCTCTATCCCTCCGCACGCCCCTAGCGTATGCCCTAGATAGCTTTTAAGCGAGCTAATAGGGATAGAATCCCCAAAGACTTCATTTGTCGCTTTTGCTTCGGCTATGTCCCCCCATTGCGTAGCGGTGGCGTGGGCATTTACATAGCCTATTTGGCTAGATTTTAGTCCTGCATTTTTTAGAGACATTATCATCGCTTGCTTCATCGTCTCACTTTGTGGGTGGGTGCTATGCGACCCATCGCAGTTGCTGCCAAACCCTATGATTTCAGCGATGGGGTATCCTGCGCGCTTTTGCAGGCTAGATTCACTCTCTAGCACGACATATCCCGCCCCCTCACCTATGACTAGCCCATCTCGCGTGCTATCAAAAGGTGCTGGGGTAAGCTCTGGTGTATCGTTTTTTTGGCTAGTAGCGTAGAGAAAATCAAAAGTGTATGCTTGGCTAGGGCATAGCTCTTCAGCTCCCCCCGCTATCATAGAATCTATAAGCCCAAATTTTATCGCTTCATACGCCTGCCCTATGGCGACACTCCCGCTAGCACACGCACACGAAGTGGGGATAACGCGCCCTCTTAGCCCATAAAAAATAGCGATATTTGCAGCGGTGGTGTGAGGCATACATTTTATGTAAGTGTTTGCGTTGCAGTTATGTGGCAATCCTAAAAACATTTTTGCTAGCTGAAGTGTAGAATCCGTGCTGCCTGTGCTAGAGCCACTTGCCACGCCCATTTGTCCATTTTGGCATTCTTGTTTTATTTCGCCATTTTGCATTAGTCCTGCGCTTTGTAGGGCTAGCCCTGCGGCTTCTATGGCATAAAGAGATATTGTGCCACAGCTTCGCGTTTGTTTCCTGCTCCAATGTCTTGGCGGAGCGTAGTTTTGTATCGGGGCGGCTAGTTTTGAGCGCAATTCTTTGTGGATTTCCCACTCTTTTATGTATTTTACGGCGTTTTTGCCCTTTGCTAGATTTTCTCTCATCTCTGCCCACGACTTGCCAAACGCACTCACAATCCCATAACCGCTCACAAAAACCCGCTGTGTCTTGCCATTAAAATCATTATGTAGATTCACGCTAGCCCTCCATTTACGCCGATGACTTGTCGCGTGATATAGCTAGCCCCATCGCTTAAGAGAAACTCTACCAATGGCGCGACATCTTCTACCTGCCCAAACCTCCCTGCAGGGATAGCTTGCAAAATCTGCTCTTTTGGTAGATTCCCGCTTGTCATATCGGTTTGGATTAGCCCGGGTGCGACTACATTTACGCAGATATTTCTGCTCGCTAGCTCAATGGCAAGAGATTTTGCAGCACCGATAAGCCCTGCTTTGCTTGCAGCATAGTTGCTCTGCCCCCTGTTGCCGATGATTCCTGATACCGATGATATGACTACTACTCGCCCTTTTCTTGCCCTAGCCATCGGCATTAGCAGGGGATTTAGCACATTATAAAAGCTATGCAAGTTTGTCTCTATGACGCTTTTCCACTCATTTTCACTAAGCCCCACAAAAGTATTATCATTAGTAACCCCCGCATTTAGCACTACTCCCCACAGCGCAGGATTTTCACTCGCATAAGATTCTAGGATTTCTTTGCATTCTTGCGTATTGCCAATATCAAAAATAAGCGATTTTGCGTCTAGCTCTTTTGCGATAGAATCTAGGGCGTTTGATTTTGTCCTGCCGTGCAGTATGAGCTCATAGCCTGCTTTATGTAGATTTCGCGCTATGCCTGCTCCTATGCCACGCGAAGAGCCTGTGATAAGGACTTGTTTTGTTGGTTGGGTGTTGCTCATAGATTTTCTCCTTTTTATCAAATGTGATTTTAGAATCTTTTTCATAGAATCTTATTTTATCCATCTAGAATTTTAGATAAAAATTCATCATTTGGATTTAGCGCGGTAAGCGAGGTTTTTGCCACTATTTTGCCATTTACAAAGGCTTCCCCCTCATACACTCCTAGCCCATTTTCATCTTGCATATTTAGCGTTAGATTTACTTGTATGATTTGCCCTATTTCGACAAATGGCGTAAAGATTTCAAACCCCCTAGCCCCTAGCAAAAATCCTAATTTGTTGGCATTTTGGGTGTTTTGGGCGGTGTTTGGATTTTTCTTAGAATCTTTGCTTAGATTTTGTTGCTCTTTTTTGGTGCGCCATAGTGCTAGGCTTTGAGCAAAAATCTCTAAAATATTATAGCTAGGAAATCTACTTTTACCCGTTTTTTCATCTGTGTGCAAAAACGCATTATCCGCTTTGATATGCGCTTGGGTGCGGATAAAATCTTGGCTTACTTCTAGCAAGCTATCAATTAGCACCATTTCTAAGGATTGGGGGATAAAGTTTGCTATGTTTTTTTGTGGTGTTTGTTGCGTTTGTTGTGCATTTGGCATTATTTTTGGTGTTTTTTGCGGTGTGCTTTGTGGCTTTTTTTGTGTGGTTTGTCGCATATTTGGCATTGTAAAGATTCCTTTGTCTAAATGTTGTTTTTAAGATTTTGTGTGTTTAAGATTTTAGCATAAGCCATACTTGTTTATGCCTGCCCTAAAATAATCGCGCTATTATCCCCGCCAAATGCAAATGACACGCTAAGGGCGTTGCGCACCTTTGTGCTAGTGCCTTTTTTTGCTAGGGTGATTTTGGGTAGATTTTTGTCAAATTCATAAATATGAGGCACAAGATTGCTTTTTGTGCTTTCATTTTTTACGCCATTTTCCTCCAAACTTTGCAACACTAGCTCTGCGCACACCCCTGCTTCTATCGCGCCTGCCGCACCAAGCGTGTGTCCTATGAGTGGCTTTATACTGCTAGATGGGATAGATTTTAGCCCCCCTTGCAATGCGTAGGCAAAGGTATTTGCTTCCATCTCATCATTTGCCTTTGTCCCTGTGCCGTGCAAGTTGATATAATCAATGTCTTTTGGGGATA
Source organism: Helicobacter sp. T3_23-1056 (assembly GCF_053654535.1). Lineage (NCBI taxonomy): Bacteria > Pseudomonadati > Campylobacterota > Epsilonproteobacteria > Campylobacterales > Helicobacteraceae > Helicobacter > Helicobacter sp. T3_23-1056. The sequence goes on from NZ_JBSIUU010000002.1 coordinate 53,031, forward strand.
GATTAGCGCATTTTAGCGCGTCTTGCAAAAGTCGCTCTTGCATCGCAAAATCATCTCGCGGCTGGGTAATATGAAATGCGTCATTATTGCTTGCATAGCCTTTTAGCTCTACTCTAAAATCCCTAGCTAAATGTGGCTTTGCCTCCACCTTCTTAGAATCCACAAGCACAAATACCCCCGCACCTTCCCCGATATTTATCCCCTCTCTATCGCTTGCATAAGCCCTAGATTGCTTTGGGCTTAGTATATCTAGGCTATCAAATCCATTGATTGTCAAAGTGTTTAGGCTATCTACCCCACCGCAAATCACAGCTTCACAAAGATTAGATTTTATAAGTCTAGCCCCTTGTATGATAGCTTTTACCCCCGAAGTGCAGGCTGATGATACGCCAAGACTTAGCCCGCAAATATCATAAAGATTTCGCACAAAGCAAGCAGGATTATCTAGCGCGCTAAAATCTTGCAAATACTGATTTTTGGCGATTCTTTGGTAGTTTTCTTCTATCGCTGCGGTAGTCGTGCCTATGACGATAGCGATATTTTCGCACGACTCTAAAATCTCTTTGATTAGATTTTGCCCATTTAATAGTGCGTTATACAAAATCGTATTTGTGCGCGAGCAAAAGCGCGCAGGCGTGTCGCTAGGAAGCGGGACTAGATGCTTGCATACACCTAGCATAAAGTCTTTATCGCCAAAATCTTTGCTATGTTCTTTGATAGATTTTGTGCTAGCCAAATGTATTTCGCCATTTGCAAGGTGGCGCATAATGCTAGCATTATCATTGCCCGCAGAGCAAATCATCATAGGCTTACTCATTAGTATTTTCAAGTTCTTTTACCTCTATATTTTTATAAACAAATTCGATAAAATCCGCGTTTTGTGCGTTGGTAGATTTTAGCATTTGTGTGTTTATGGATTCTAGCAGTTTTACAAACAGCTTATCATATCGCTTTGTGGGTGGCAAAAATTTGGTATTGCAAAATCTACCATTTTCTAGCTTTTTGCTAAGCAGTGGCGCACCTAGCGTGTCAAAAAGGGCGAAATGATAAGTAATATGTCTAGGATTTTGGCTAGAGCGTTGGCTTGAGAGATATAGCACCATTTGTTGATTTTGAGTTTTTAGACTAAAGATTTTTGGGTGGAATGCTACAAAATCGCTAGTTTTGTTGCTAAAATCTTGTGCTTTTTTAGGATTATTAAAATCGCTAAATGAGCCACAGCCACAGCACATAAATGCCAAACAAACTACCGATAATTTTGCTAAAAATCCTCTTGCTAAAAACCCCCTCACAAAAAACCATTTTACAAAACCCCCTCTTGCAAAAAACCCCCCTGCAAAATCTATTTTTGCAAAATCCTCTGCCACAATTTTTGCCACGCCTTTTTTCGCACCTATCATTATTTGCAATACCCCTCAAGCGCGTTTAATGCCTCTTTTGCTTTTAAGACATAAGGATTTTGCTTATCCCACGCATACCCTGCCAAGATAGAGCAGATTTGTCGCTTGATGTGATAGTTTGGATTTTTGGCATAGATTATATCTTGAAACTTGCCATTATACCACCCCTCCACATACACTCTAAAGCAGTCTATGCCTATCATTAGCTCATCTGCATATTCTTTTTGTAAATCCACTTTTTCCCCCCGCAAGATTTTTGGCACAAGGCGTGAAGCAAGCCTAGCACTCTGCATAGCGATACTTACCCCAGAGCTAAACACAGGGTCTAAAAACTCACTTGCATTTCCAAGCAATAAAAATCTATCCCCAAAAAGTGTCTTTACATCTTTAGAATAAGAGCTAATCGTGCGCACAGGCGTATCCCATTTTGCGTTATTTAGTAGCCGTTTTAGCATAGGAGCTTCATAGGTGTGGGATTTTAAGATTTCCTCATCATTTTTCCCTGCTATCTCTAGCCTTTGTGGCTCGCCTACTATGCCTATGCTAGCGCGTCCATTAGAAAAAGGGATAAGCCAAAACCACACATCTCTAAAGCGGGGGTGAGTAGTGATTAAAATCTTGTTTCTATCATAAAGCACTTCGCTGATATTATCCTCAATATGCGTGAAATACGCCCTCTTTGCGCTTAGATTTGACGGGGATTCTAAATCTAAAATCTTAGGCAAAACCCTACCATATCCGCTTGCATCAAGCACAAATTTTGCCTCTATGACTTCGCCATTGCTTAAATTCGCACGGACGCCCTCTGAATGAAAAACTATATCTAAAACCTCCACTTCAAAAAGCACTTCTACGCCTTGTTTTATCGCTTCATCGATTAGCACTTTGTCAAAATCCCCTCTTTGCACTTGAAAAGTCGTGCCAGAGCCAACAGAGCTTTTATCACAAAAATCAAAATAGCGATATTGCTCATTGCGGCTAAATGCCGCGCCATTTTTGTATTGAAATCCGTAGGATTCTACCGCGCCTAAAAACCCCGCTTCTTTTAAAATCTCATTGCAAAATGGCAAAAGCGACTCACCTATGACAAATCGCGGGAATCGTTGTTTTTCTACTACGAGTGTTTTTATCCCCTGCTTGTGTAGCAGTGCGCTAGATATACTCCCACTAGGACCAGCCCCTATGACTAGGACTTCTACTTCTTTTTGCTTTGTTGCACGCGACATTTTCACTCCTTTTTTTACGCTTTGTGCTAGGTTTTGCAAAATCCTTGTAATAAATCCAAAAGTAAAATTATAGTAAAATCTAAACGGCATTATGCTACAAATCTTTGAATCAAGGAAAATCTTGTTTTTATTAAAATCCACACGCAAAACCCCAAAAGATTTAATGTTTTGTGCGTTAGATTTGCGCACAAAATCCCCACGCTATGGCAATGCCCTGCCAAAAATCACAAACAAACAACGCCACAGCAAAATCCCAAAAACCCATATTTTTCTAGCCATTGGCTTAAAGTCTTTAACGCGATATTATGACAAAAAAACGCTTAGCAAAAACGATAAAAAACACCTTTTGCTACACCCAAATCTAGCCAAAAATAAATCATTTCTTCTATCTCGCACCCTAAAAAGTTATGTAGCCACACTAGGATTTGACAAAAGCAACATATTTTTTTGCCAATCACATAAACAAAATATTGCCATTATCGCATTTGCTAGATTTCCCATAGGCGTGGATATAGAGATAGTTAGGCATAGAGATTTTAGCCCGCATTTAGATTTTTGTTTTAATGATTTTGAGCATAGATTGCTTAGCGTTGCGACAAATCCTTTGCGTGAGTTTTATCGCATCTGGACTCTAAAAGAATCTCTAATCAAGCTAGAAAACCTCACATTTGGCGATTTGGTAGCGGTGGGGCTTGACAAAAAAGGTGCATTTGTCAAAAAAGATGGGAGGCAAATCTATCATACATTTATCACAGGTTTTTATAAATCTCAAAAGGCGATTATTACGATATGTTATTAGATTATTTTTGGCAAAATATCATTTTGTGCCTTTTGGTTTGGCAGTTGGGCACTTGCGATAAATCCTAAAACAAGGAATCAAAATGAAACAAATTGTTATGACATTTGTAATGTGCGCTTTTGCAAATGCGTTTAGCTTAGAAAATCTACAAAAAAATATACAAAAATCCCTGCATAATCATATCTTGCAAGGTAAATTTACCCAAGAAAAAGAGCTACAAGGCTTTAGCAACAAAATCAAAAGTTATGGCGTTTTTCGTCTAGAAAATGTCGAGGAAAAAACGCTTTTTTGGGATACGCACTCCCCTATCAAATCCCATATAAAAATCACAAAAAAAGGCATTTTTACCAAAGATAATAAGCAAGATAAATGGATTCCCCTTAGCAATAACAAACACCAAGAAATGTTGCTTAGTATATTAAGTATGGATTTTAGGGCATTAGGGGCGTATTTTGATTTTGATTTGAGGGAGGATAAAGACATTTGGATTTTAGAGCTAAAACCAAAAAATGCTATCCTTGCAAAAATATTTGATTCTATCACTTTGCAAGGATTTGTAAAATATCCAAGCATAGTAGAAAAAGTCATCTTGCTTGAGCGAAATGGTGATAAAACAACCAATATTTTTTCTGCTATTAGTATAAATGCCGTTGCGACAAAGTCGCAATAACGCAGATTTTGAGCAATTTTTAAGCAACCAAAATCCAATAAAACTAAAGAAATAAAAACAATGCAAAATCCTAAAAATTTCTTTTTACATTTTTTGCAACTCACACACATTTTGCAACCCTCACACAAAATCTATGCGATTTTTATGTTGCTTGCTAGCGTGATGATAGCGATTGTGTTTTGTCGTATAGATTGCTTGCAAAGCGATATTTACGCGCTCATAGATTTTGACTCCACGCAAAAAAACGCATTGCAAAAAGTCCAACAAAATGTAGCGCAAAATTTTGCAAAAGATATTTCATTTTTAAGCGATGATGAGGGGCTGCTTAGCGAGATTTTGGGCGAGTTTTTGGGTGATTTTTTGACTTCTACTCCAAACAATCTTTTTGAGAATGTTAAACTTAGCATTGAAAATCCTACTTCAAATGATTCTACTATGCTTGAAGATTTGTATTCATTGCGTCTAGCATTGCTTGAATACAAGACATTTTTAGCGATTATCAATAATCCAAATGATTTTTTTGCCAACAACGCAAATGAGTTTTTGCATAGCTTTGCTCTGCGCCCTCTTAGCCCAAGCAAAGATTTTTTTAACCTCTTAGGACATTCTAGTTTGCTGGCAAATGAAAATGGGCTAAAACTTGATATAGCAAGTGGGAGACTATACGCCCTAGATACAAACACACAAAAAAAATACTATTTTGCTAGCGCACATTTAGCGGAGAATTTTGACACGCAAGCACTGCTAGATTTTATCGCTAAATCTAGGGCAAAGGCACAAAAAGCAGGCGCGCATTTACTCATTCAAGGGGGGGCGATTTTTGGCGCGATTGGCAAGCGGGAGGGAATCAAAGAGAGTGTATTTATGGGGGGATTATCATTTATTTTGGTTAGCGTTTTATTGTTTTTGGCGTTTGGAAGTGTGCGGATTTTTTGTGTAGTGTTGGTGGTTTTGTTTAGCTTTTTGTGTGGGTTGAGTGCTTCGCTTTTGGTGTTTAGCGATTTGCATATCCTTACTGTTGTCATTAGCACAAGCCTTGTGGGGCTGATAGTGGATTTTGCTATGCACTATCTTGCAAAAGAGCAGGGCAAAAATTTACAAGCTAGCAGTGTAAAATCTATGAAAAATATCTTTTTGCTAGGGCTTTTTATCACGGCTAGTGGATATGGTTTGTTTTTATTTTCTCCTATGCCTTTTTTGCACCAAATCGCTGTTATGTCGATTTTCACGCTGATTGGGGCATTTTTTGCTAGCTATTTTTTACTGCCACATTTGTTGCAAGGTGGCATATTTGCACCAAAAATGGCATTTAAAAAACCATTTTTAATCACGCTTAAAATCCTAAAGCCATTTTTTAGAACATACATATATATTTTTGCTCCCTTTATCGTGCTTTTTTCTGTGCTACTTTTGTTTCGCATAGATATGCAAGAAAATATCGCCACATACTCCACCATACCAAAAGAGGCATTAGATGAATTGCAAGATTTCGCTCGTCTCACAAATAGCAATACGCAAAAATTTATCCTGCTAAATGACATAGAAAAAGAGAGAAAACTTATGCAAGAACTTATGACAAAAAACATTATTGATAGATATGATGGGCTTAGCTCTTTTGTGCTAAGTCAAGATGAACAGACACAAATCATAAATGCCTTTAAAAAACATAGCAACAATAATGAGATTTTAGGAATTTATGAAAAACTAGGTTTTGCAAAAAATGAGGTTAAAGAAGCGTTTTTGCAAATCGCTTCTTTGAGTCCGTATAGTTTGGAGCAGATTTTAGCGATAAACGCAGATTTTGAAAAATTTGTCATAAAGCAAAATCAAATGCAAAATCACGCACAAAATCCATACGCTTTGATTTCGTTTCCGCATTTTGTGGATTTGGGCAATGGCGATGATGACAAAGCACAACAGATTTTAGCCACATATCAAGCAGAGATAATCGATGTCCCTCAACGCATAAATTCTAGCCTAAATGCGATAAAGCATAACGCTATTTGGCTAAAGATTTTGGGCTATATGCTCGCATTTGTGGCACTTTTTGTCGCATTTGGTGGCAAAAAATCAGCCCTCAAAAAATCAACGATAATGATAAGTGTGGTGCTTTTATCCACGCTAGCAAGCCTTGCGATAATGCTAGCATTTGGCAATGGCTTTGATATTTTTGTGGTATTTGGGCTAGTCATTTCTAGCGCGGTTGGGATTGACTATGTCATACTAGCGACAAATCCGCATCTAAGCCCACAAAAGCGCGTATTTGGTATCACTCTAGCAAGCCTAACAAGTATCATTTCATTTTGTCTGCTTAGCTTTAGTGGCACGCAAGCAGTCGTTAGCTTTGGGCTAAGTGCCACGCTAGGAATGGCTTTTTGCGCGCTTGGGGCTATCGCCCTCGCGCTAAAGATTGACAAAACAACCTAGACATAAAATCTTTTTTTTACACAAATCTCTAAAATAGATTCTATTTTTGCAAAATCTATTGCAAAAATAGAATCTATCGCGGTTGCATATCGCGGACTTTTGGGATAGGGGACACTTTTTGTAGCTCGATATATTTGCCACTTTTTGTAAAAAAATCCCCTATCCACACTTTGTGCTTCCACCGCCTAAAATGTGCCAAATACAGCATTTCTACGCTTGCTGAAATTTTGGAGTATTCATCGCAAGCTAGCCTCATACCCAGCGCGCAAGATAGCCAATAATACTGCTGTGCCTGTGCTAAATCCCCGCCCGTATAAAGCAGGGCAAGCCCAGCAAAAAAGCACGCTTTTTTATCGCCCATTTGACAGAGTTGGCGATTTTGCGGGTATTCATTGACGCTTTTTGAGATGATTTCTTCAAATGATAGCGGTGGCTCTATGGGTGGCGGGACATCTTGGGGGAAATAATGCGTAGTTTGGGCAGATTTTTGGGATTTTTTAGATTCTATAAATGATTGGATAGATTTTGATTTTTTATCATTTGTTTGCGCAGGATTTTGCTCATTTTTTTGTGCTTTTTTCTTTTTTGGATTTTCTTTGTTGGCGTTGTTGGCATTTTTATCATTTGGATTTTGCGCTTCTTGTGGCGATATGCCTTTCATCTCATAATAAATCTTAGCCACCTCTTTTGGCATTTGTAGCTCAAAATCCTGCTTTGCTACCCCATACTGCAATCCCACCCCGACCAACAAAACAAGCCCAAAGCCTATTTTTATAACGCTAGCACAAAACATATTAAAAAATAATCCCATAAACACAGCCTTTGATTTTTTTGCATTGATTCCACTGATTTTGCTGATTACACTGATTTCACTGATTTTGCAATGATTTTAAAAATGTCATCTTGCAAATCTTTGTCAATCGCCATATTTTGCTATTTTACCAAAATCTAAAATCCATTTAGATATATCGCTTTTTTGGAGATTTATTCAAGCTAAGTTTTATGCAAAATCTAGCAATACACAATTTGCAAAATCTAACCAACGCGCAAAAAGCATTTATAAAAACAAAATTTAAGCTATAATACCCTCCCTTTATTTTCATAGAAAAATAAAGCAAAAATCTTAATCTAATGAAAGGAGCAACTAATGAAAGTTGCATTACTAATGAGCGGTGGAGTGGATAGCTCCTACTCGGCATATTTACTAAAAAAAGCGGGCTATGAAGTGCTAGGAATCTACCTAAAACTACACGACAAAGAAAAAAAGCACGAGGTTTTTATCGCAAACTGCGAAAAAGTCGCCAAAAATCTAAATATAGATTTTATGGTAATCGATGCCAAAAAAGAGTTTAAAGAAGTGGTTTATAACTATTTCATAGAATCTTACAAAAAAGGCGAGACGCCAAACCCTTGCGCGATGTGCAACCCAAATATGAAATTTGGCTTAGCATTGCAAAAAGCGATGGAGCTAGGGTGTGAAAAGATAGCCACAGGGCATTATGCAAGAATCAAAGAAGTAAATGGTATCAAAAAAATCGCCAAAGCAAAAGATGCGAGCAAAGACCAAAGCTATTTTTTATATGCGATTTCACAAGATGCGATAAATCGCCTTATTTTTCCGCTTGGCGATATGCTAAAAAGCGAAGTCAAACCCAAAGCATTTGAAGCTATGCCGTGGTTTGGCACGCTTGAAACCTACAAAGAAAGTCAAGAGATTTGCTTTGTGGAGAGCGATTATATCGACATACTAAAAAAGCATTTTGAAGTGGAAAAAGAGGGAATCGTCCGCGATGCACAAGGGCAAATCGTAGGCACGCATAAAGGCTATATGCAATACACCATAGGCAAGCGAAAAGGATTTAGCGTCAAAGGCGCGCACGAGCCACATTTCGTGCTAGGCATAAATCCTAGCCAAAATGAAATCATCGTAGGCAAAAAAGAAGAACTAGCAAAAATCCTAGTAGAAGCACAAAATGTGAGCTTGGATAAAGATTTTGATGGCAAAGAATACGAAGTGAAAATCCGCTATCGCTCAGAGCCCACACTCGCTAGACTTGAAATAAACGATGGCAAAATCCTAGCCCAGCTAAAAGAGCCCGTCTATGGCGTGGCAAAAGGGCAGGCACTTGTGGTGTATGATGATGACTGCGTGCTAGGCGGTGGCGTAATCGTGTAGGGTTATGTTGTGAAAAAAAATTATCAAAGGTAGCAAAAGATAGCAAGACAAAGCAAAAAGAGATTTTGCATAATTGAGTTAATAATGTTTTTTGCGCAAATATCAAGGCAAAGTCTTAGCAAAGTCTTAACAAAATCTTGCCAAAATCCTTACAAAGCCAAAATCTTAGCAAGGGCTTGACAAGCAAGGATATGCGGGGTAGCCAAAAAAGTTATGGATTTTAGAGGGGATAGATTTTGATTTTATTTGTGGGTTTTTGCGCATATTTGTGTTTATGCGATTTGATTGTGATTTGTTTGCAAAATCTAATGTGCGATTATTGCAAGATTAGCGGGGATTTATAGGCGTGGTATAGCTTTTGTGAGCTTATTCACATTCATTGCAGATTCCGTGTGCGACTACGGATTTTACTTTGCCCTGTGCTTTTACGCCTTTTGGCAAGTCAAAATCCGTGATTTTATGGCAGACATCACAGACAAAATGCGCCTTAGCATCTTGTGCTAGCTCGTAGTAGCTTTTGCGCTCCAAGTTTGTCTTTACCACCACGCCCCTTTCCTCAAAAAGCTCCATATTGCGATAAAAGGTTGTCTTATTTGCGTTTAAGTCAAACTCATCAAAACTCATTGGCTTAGCCGATTTGCGTAAAATCTCTAGCATTTCTAGCCGCAAATCCGTGATAGCGATATGATTTTGCTTTAGCAATGAGATAGAATCCATTTTTGCCCCTATTTGCTTATTTTTAGCGCGTTTGTCGCGTTTCGTGCTTGCGATACGCTTTTGGCGTTTATAAATCGCATTATAGCAAATTTGGATTTTGCTTATGCGATTTTGGCATTGATTTTCACATAAACTTTGCGTAAAATCATCACGCCCTAGCATTCACGCTATCAATGTAACTATCCGTTTTTTCACGCAAAAGTCTCTCTACAAAGAGCGCGTCAAAATTGCGCTTATGTATTTTTTTGACTTTTGCGAAACTCCACTGATTGCAAAAATGCCCTATCTTGCGCATCTTTGTAGCTTTGTTTTAGCGTGCCATCGGGATTGCATATATTTTCAAGCGGTTCATTGCGCGAATAGTTATGTATAAAATCTAGCCACGCATTACCATTTGCCCTACAATAGCCACATTGCGTAAGGATATTTTCTAAATCACTATCGCTAAAGTCTGGCTTTGTAAGAATTTCGCTTAGTTTTTGCAATAGATTTCCGCCGTCATTGAAATACTCAAAAAATTTTTCCTTATTTTTCTCAAAAAAATTCTTTGCTTTTTTTACATTTGATTCTATGGTTTGTGCTAATAAATCTAATTTATCTTTTCCCCATTGCGTATTTGCAAAAATACTTGCGATAAGGGCAATAAAGGCGGCTACTATAATAGACACCCACCAAGTAGTTATAAAAAGCTCTATTACGATTGCAGTTATTCCCAAAACAATAAAATCATACATAACGCTAGATAATCCGCCATAAAACTCTTCTGTCCCCTTGTTATAAACAAACACTATTGACCAACCTTCAACAATAAAAGTCCATTTAGCAAATCTGCCTACTACTTCACTAATTTTTGCATTTTTATATAGCCATTCTATCCCTTGTGCTATTGAGGCAAATATAGCTCCAATAGTGCCTATACCAATATCTGCTAAAGTGATATTTTTGAGCTGTATCTCAAGCACATTCTCAACTTTATAAAACTCCACATACCTATTCTTATGCAAAAAGATTCTCTTTTGCGCTTCTGCCTCAATCTTTGCTTTTTCTTGTGTCAAATATGTTCCATCATTTGCATAAGGTAAATTATCCCAATTTCTATCCATCACAAATCCTTTCTGTGTAAATGTTTGATTTTATCTTTTAAATCATATTTCCCTGCTTTGCCTTGCGATTCCAACGCCTCCGCGCTTCTCTCACGCAAAATCGCTAAAAATTTTCTCATATCTTGGATTTCATTGTTTTGAGCGATACAATAAAAACGCGAATGTCTAAAATCAAAAAAACTAAATTTTTTGTCTATATCATCACATACACGAAATTGCCAATGATTTTCAAGAGTCCCGTTTCCACCGATAAGGTGTGCTGCTAGAGAAAAGCTCCCATAGGGATACAATCTTTTTTTACGCCACAATCCAAGTAGATGAGTAGCCATTACAAACATACCTTTATTGGTTAAAAAGATTTGATTGCGTGGCATTATAAACAATATATTGATGGCACAAAAAGAAAAAATAATAATACAAACATAAGACATAAATACAATTATAAGCCAAAGAAGTGTGTTGCACATATTGCTAATTTTTGTCAAAAGATAAGAATACTTTGTAATCATAGCCCATATATTATCAAGCGTGGGGAGTAAAAACTCCTCGTTTAAAAAATAGGCAAGATATACAAAAACGCAAGTGGCTATTATCCAACTAACCCTATCTAAGATTCTTGCAAAGCGATTAAATGGCTTCTTTGGAAATTCGTATTTAAACTCATAAATCACTTCCCCATAAGGTAAATTATCCCAATTTCTATCCATCACAAATCCTTTCTGTGTAAATGTTTGATTTTATCTTTTAAATCATATTTCCCTGCTTTACCTTGCGATTCCAACACCTCCGCGCTTCTCTCACGCAAAATCGCTAAAAATTTTCTCATATCTTGGATTTCATTGTTTTGAGCGATACAATAAAAACGCGAATGTCTAAAATCAAAAAAACTAAATTTTTTGTCTATATCATCACATACGCGAAATTGCCAAAAACCGCAAAGTGTTACCACACTAGAAAAAGAATGCACAACAAATGAAAATGTCCCATAGGGATAAAATCGATTTGTTTTATACAGCAAGAGTCCGTTTGCTTTGATAAAAATGCCTTTATCTGTGAGAATAATGCGATTATTCCGCCACATAAATAGCACATTAACAGCAACCAAAGCATATAAAATCATAAATCCATACGCCAAAATCAAAACAAATACACTTATTAAGTTATCAAATTTTAACAACAAAAGAGGATTGTGTATAGCTTTATATTGTAAAGTTTGTAATATAGGAATACAAAAATCATCATTTATTGTATTGAAAAATAACGGCAAACATAGCGCAATTATGGCAAATATGGTTATGTCCCAAAACTCAAATAATCGATTCCCAAACTTCTTTGGAAATTCGTATTTAAACTCATAAATCACTTCCCCATAGGGCAATTTGTCGTAATTATTCATCATTCAACCTGCTTTATCAATTCTAATGCCTTTATCGATTATAATCACAATCTTTGCCACCAAATTTTATCATATTGACATAAAAATTGTGATTATTTACTGCGAATCACTTACGAATCACTTGCAAATCACTTGTGAATTGCTTGATAGATAGCTACTATCATTTATCGTGTCAAAGGTAAATATCATAACGATAAACCACGATTTTGACCCGCACAACCGCGCTACCACATTTTGCAAACTTGTCAAAATCGGCAATCGTGTGTGGATAGGCATAGGCGCGACTATCTGTCCGGGCGTAAGCATAGGGGAAACTCCATAATCGCAGCGGGCGCGCTAATAACTAAAAATGTCCCGCCAAATGTCCAAATGTCATCATATAGGGGGCAATCCCGCGAAAATCATAAAACAACTAGAAAATCACAAAAAACCAAAGGGGGTAAAATGAAAAAATTATGGCTTGAGATTTATGGTGGTGATATGACAAAGATTAGCACGCTATATGCGGGCAAATCACAATTTGGCTAGGATAGCAAAAGCGCGTTGTGATTTTTCTTTGCCATTTTTAACCCCCTTTCACTATTTCAATCTCGGTGGAATCTAAATCGTAGAGTTTATAAACCAAATCATCGATTTTAGATTCTAGTTTGGCGGTGTTTGCGGTGGAATCTTTTGCCTTGGATTCTAAAATTTCATTTACAAGATTGATAATATTATCAGCGATTTTTTGGTTTTTGGAATCTATTTTTGGGATAGGGATTTTTTCTAAATTATTTATTTTAAATTCGCCCTCGATTCCGCCACCCATATAAAAATTTCGCATTGTAAAATAGATAAATTTAGAATTTAACAATCCCAAAAGATATTTTAGATTCTCGCCTGTGATTATGGTTGCGGTTGTGTCTGTGAAAAATTTTTGATTATCCAAGCAAAATCCCGCACCTTTTGCCATTATCTGTTTATAAATAATCTTTTCTTTCTCAAAATCCTCCAAATACGCGCAATTTCGCAAATTATACGGCGTTATGCCTTTGTCGTCCCTCTCAAACAATCCTTTGCCTTTTTTTCTCGTATCTTTTATTTGTCTATCAAAATGCGCCTTTAATGCAGGATAGTCGTTTGTATCAATGGGCGGAATCTTATTGCTGTCTTGCATAGTGTAGCCATTATGTGTGTTTATTAGCCACAGATTTGCCCATTCATAGCTATATCTTTTAATGTCTTGTCCGCGTAAAATGGGCTTTATGATTTGCTCGGTGCGCTCTTTTTCTGTTAGCATTGCGACATTGTGAGAGTCGTTAGGCTCGTGGCAATCTATATTTTTTCTTTGTGGATTGCCACGCTCGCTTTGCTCGCTCGCAATGACGGAGAAAGCCTTGCGTGATTTGTTGCTATTATCACACGCTTTTAAAATCGCTTCTTTTGTCGCAGTGTCGATGATAAATGCTTCATTGTAGCCTGTTTTTATGCCATAATTTATGGCTATGTCCCATTTTTTCAAAGGCGTGCCGATTTTTTCAATCTTTGCTTTTAGATTGTGAATGCGCGAATCTGCAAAGATAAATGCTTCGGCATTGAGTGAATCTTGGGGGATTTGCGTGTAAGTGAGATTTAGCAGGCTTATTTCTCTTTTTGCTCTTTTAGATTCGGTTGCGTCATCACTTTGGATTTCATTTGCCTTGCGAATCTGCTTTGAATCGACATAGTTTATAATATGTGATTTTGTGGGTTTTGCATTGAGTAGATTTACTATGCAAGTATCCACAGTGGCTTTGTCAAAGACTTTTATGCCGCCTAAATCCACAAAATCCAAAATCGTAGTAGATTCAAGCAAAAATTTGCGCAGATTTTCTCCATACCCTGCACGGCAGAATTTGTTGCTAGTGATTAGATGCAAAATGCCACGCGATTTTAGCAGTCCTAATCCCTTCTCATAAAAATATGTGAAAATATCGCTCGTGTTTGCAAAAATCTTAAATGCTTTTTGTAAATGCGGTTTTAGCTCTTTGATTTCCTCTTGGCGGATATAGGGCGGATTTCCTATCACTAAATCAAATCCCATAAAATCCCCGTTGCTATCCAAAACTTCGGGGAATTCAAGACGCCATTCAAATGGCTTGTTTGATTCTAAATAAAAAATGCTTTCGTATTCTTTTTTGAGATTTGCAAAAACTTTTTTTGCCTGTTTTTCATCAAATGTAAAATACCCAAACATTTGGGCTACATAAAGTCGTAAATTCTCATCATCTTTTGCCAAAAAGTTGCCATATTTTTTTGCATAAGTTTCGCATTTGGCGCGAAAGGATTTTATCTCTTTTTTAAATTTATCGCTAAAACAAAAATTGCGGAAACTTTGGCGTAGTTCATAGATTTTGTCGTTGATTTGTTTGCGACTATCAAAAATCCCATCTTTGTAGTTTAATACAGCCTCTTGATAGTTTTTGATTTTTTTAGCGATATTTGGATAATGACTTAAATCTTGCCCTAAATCAAAATATGAGATTAAACTATTTCCACATTTTATGTTTATATCGATATTTGGGAGGGTTTGCATTTGGTGGATTGTAGAGTCTAGATTTTTATCAAAGCCCTCATCGCCTTCTAGTAAATAATAGCTATTTTTTAGCAACTCTATCCATAATCTTAGTTTGCAGATTTCCACAGAATTTGGATTTATATCCACGCCGTAGAGATTGTTTTCAATGATAGATTTTTTAAGCCCAAATAATGTTTTTTGGATTTTGTGATTTTCATTGTCTATGTGCGTCTTGGCATAGCTAAAGTTTTTGCCACTTCTCTCACGCACGATGATTTCATCATTTTGGATTATGATATTGCCCGATGGGATATGCTCTATTAGTCCTAGCACATCATAAATAGCTATCATTTCATTTAGTGCTGCGACAAGAAAATGTCCGCTTCCTACCGATGGGTCGCAGATTTTTATCTCACGCAAAGTCTCTAAAAGTCCACATTTAAGTGCATTAAAATTTCTATCTACTTGAGTGCGCAATGATTGTAGATTTTCACATTGCCAATTAAACTTTTCATTAAATCTACTCACTACAATTTTGCCTAAACTCTCTTTGCACATATAGCTAGTAATAAAACTAGGCGTATAAAAACTCCCCTCTTTATAGCCATTTAGTTTCTCAAATACAAGCCCTAGCACACTTGAGCTAATGAGCTCTTTTTGCTCTATCAGCTCCCCTTCCTCATCGCTACCAAAATCAAAACTATCCAAAAACTCAAACAAATACGCCAAAAGCCCCACCATTCCACATTTTTGTTTGCCATTTTTATCTTTGATTTGCGTCTGGGCAAAATACTCTAGCTTGGCACTATCGCTTAGCTCGGCAATGCTAAGCGATTCCTCGCATTTGTGTTTTTCAAACAAGCTAGAATTTAAATATGGCAAAAAGCTAAGCGGGGAGTTAAGATTTCGCTTGTTTGGTTCTTTTGCTAAGATTTCAAAAAACAATACTGATAGGGATTTAAAATTAGGGATTTTGTGTAAGTTTAAAAATTTTAAATTGTTAGCATTTGCGCTACTTTTAGTATTGTGATTTTCTTGGCTAGATTGGTTGAAGCGCGTTAAATTTGCCTCGATTAGTTTCAAAAATAAAATGCGATTAAGCCATAGCACGACAAAGCACATAGCTTCATCAAACTCACGCAAATCTTGGGGGAGTTTATCTAAAATCGCGTTATATAGATTGCCCTGCGTGCTAGAATTTGGCTTAATCAAAATCCTGCCATTTTGCTTTACTTCGCTAAGCCCCATAATATAGAGCAACTCTTTGTAAAATTTTTCATTTAGCACATTTGCGTCATTTGGGCTAAACTCCCCAAACAAAAAATCCCTACTTAGCGTCTTAAACGCTGGCTTTAATGCTAAAAAGTGAGAATCTATGGAGGTGTGAATATGCAGGTATTGCAGCACAATATCACTAGAATCTAAAATTTTTTTTGCTTGGGTGTAAAACTCTTGTGTATTGCCCTTAAAAAGTGAATTAGTAGCGGTAAAATTTGCATACAAGCTCGCTAAATCGTGGTGTTTATAAAACTCTTCTTCAAAAAATTGCGCGCTAAAAACATACATTTCATAAAAATCTGTGAGAATAATTGCCTTAATGCCTGTGTGGTTGTCCTCTCTTGCACGAAAATAATACAACATCGCTTCAAGCAATGCTTTAGCACTTGGATTTGTCGCGCTAAATCTATCTTTAGAATCCCATTTTTTTGCTTCGATGATGACATCTATTTCATTTTCTTTGCTTAATACCAAATCAATCTTGCTTTTGCCTTTTTGCTTGTATTTGATTTGTGTTTTCAAGCCTAGATTTTCTAGTAACGGAGAGAGCGCATTTGCAACGAGAAAATCCTCATTTTGCATCTTGTTTTGCTCTAGTTTGTCTTTGTATGTGCTTAAATGCTTTTTAAATGCGATAAATTCTGTTTCGCTAATGGGGGTTTTGTAAAAATGTGGGATAAAAATGTCTTTGGGGCTAAGAGGTTGGACTTTAAGCATCGGTATCCCTGAAATCGCTAAATTTGGCAAAATGGCATTGTTTTCAAATCTTTGAATTTTAGCATAAGTGTTTGGTTATTGTTTAGTAAATGTGTTTGGTTTGTAGCCTAACTTTAAAAAGTGTGAAAGATTAGATTTTTGCCTGCATTTTTGCTTGCTTAAATTGATAAAATTTTTGAATCGACAAAAATATCATTTTTGTTGTTTATATGTGGTTGGATTATAGGATAATGCTTTTTTGTCATTACAAAGCTAATGCAATAATCTGTGATTTTGTGATATTGGGGTGTAAAAAATCGTTCAAAAAGTCCAAAATATTTTTAGATTTTGGAATCTAGCGATATTTACAAAGAAAAACTAGAGATTTTAGGATTTTGCGTTTTTTTGTGTCAATTCTAATAATGACAAAGTGCGTAAGATTTTGTAGGCAAATCACACTAAATCAAACAAGACAAAATCTACACTCCCAAATTGCTTTTTTACGCCACTTTTGTGTGGCGTAAAATCTAGCGTTTTTCAAGCAAAATTTTGCTTTTTGAAAAACTTTTCAAAAAGCATTTGCAAGTTTTTTTTGAGAGCTTTTAAAGCCGTTTTTTTAAACTACGCTCTTTTGTATTGTGCCTGTCCTATTTCATAGAAATTCACTCCCTTGCTATCGATTGCCACGATAGCGGGGAAATCCACCACTTCAAGCCTCGCAATCGCTTCAGGTCCTAGCTCTGGGTAAGCCAAAACCTCGTATTTTTTGATACTTTGTGCGATGAGTGCGCCCGCGCCACCGATAGCCACCATATATACGACTTTGTGCTTGATGATAGCGTCAATCACGGCTTGGTTGCGGTAGCCTTTGCCTATCATTCCGCTTATGCCTAGCTCCATTGTAAGCGGTGTGTATTTATCCATTCGTCCGCTTGTGGTGGGTCCTGCTGCGCCGATGACTTCGCCGGGCTTTGCAGGGCTAGGTCCCATATAGTAGATAGTTTGGTTTGTCAAATCCACAGGGGGTTTCTCGCCATTTTGGACTACTTCAAAAAGCCTTTTATGTGCGGCATCTCGCGCTACGAGAATCTGCCCTGTGATTAGGACATTATCCCCCGCCTTTAAGTGCGCTACTTCTTCTTTGGTAAATGGTGCTTTGATTTTGATTTCCATATTATCCCCCTTATAGTTCGATGTCTGCGTGTCTTGCGGCGTGGCAGTTGATATTGATTGCCACAGGTAGCCCTGCTATGTGTGTAGGATACCACTCGACATTCACGGCAAACGCCGTTGTGTTGCCTCCAAGCCCTTGTGGTCCCACGCCTGAGCTATTTGCGATTTCTAGCAGTTCGTCCTCTAGCTTTGCGTAGCGTTCATCTTTATTGTGGCTGCCCACTTCGCGCACGGCGGCTTCTTTGGCAAGCATTGCGGCTTTTTCCATAGTCCCGCCGATTCCCACGCCAATCACCATAGGCGGACAAGAATTTGGTCCTGCGAGATTCACCGCTTCGGTAAAGACTTTTTTCACGCCCTCGATTCCATCGGCTGGGACTAGCATTTTTAGTATGCTTTTATTTTCACTCCCAAAGCCCTTTGCAGCCATTTTTAGTTTGAGTTTATCGCCTTTGACAATGCGCGTGTGGATTATTGCTGGGGTGTTGTTTGTGGTGTTTTTGCGCTCAAAGAGTGGCTCAGCTACGGCACTTTTGCGCAAATAGCCATTGACATAGCCATTTTTCACGCCCTCATTGATAGCGTCCTCGATATATCCGCCTGTGATTCTCACATCTTGCCCGATTTCGACAAACACCACTGCTAAACCTGTATCTTGGCAAATGGGCACAAGCGTTTGCTCTGAAATCTTGCCATTTTCGACAAGTTTGCCTAGTATGCTTTGCCCTAGTGGCGAAGTCTCTCTCTCTTGGGCTTTTCTAAACGCCACCTTTATGTCATCTGTCTGCACACAGCACGCCTGAATGCAGAGTTTCTCCACGCTTTGCGCGATTGTAGCGCAATCAATTTCTCTCATTTTTGCCTCCTAATTAGTTGTTGTGGAATAGCAAATGGTAGCATATTTTTTTTGTAAAAAACGCTAAATCTTGTAAATTTTATCAATACGCGTATAAAATGAGAATATTTCAAGCAATATCTCTCAACAAATCCATAAAACTTCTCTTTAATATTTGTCCTATATACACTATAATAAAGAATAAAATCTTAAAGAAAAATGTTCATAAAATAAGTTAGAATGAGATTTTAAAAGGATTGTGATGATACGCTATAAGATTTCGTTAATGATTAGTATGTCTTTGCTTTGCTTTGGGCAAGTATGTGCGCTAGATTGGGATTCTACGGTGCTGGAGTTGAAGCGATACGCGCTTTCTTATTGTGTAGCAAATCTAGAGCGAAACAGGTATCAGCAAGAGCCTAGATTATGTAAAAAGGATTGCTTCGTGCAAAATAAAAAACTTTTGCGCAAGCTAGATAAGAGAATCTTTGATGAAATAAGGGCAGACATTGATAAAACAATTAACGAACCATATATGGTTACAAATGTATGTTTCAATAGATATTATGATGGTAATGGCAAATATTACGGCAGATACGATATAGAAAGCGTATTAAAAAAATATTGCAACACCTGTGAAAAACCTAAGAAAGATGACAAAAGCAAGGAGTAAAAATGGGCTACATAGTAACTGCAACTTGCAATGGAGTAAGCGCCTCTATGGAAGTGCAAAGACCGAGTTTATCGAGATTAGAAAAACAATATACCTATATTTCACTTGCGGAAGAAACATTTGAGGAAGATTTGTCAAAACAGAAAATATTACGCGATAAATTCTATCAAGAGCTTTATAACTATGGCAAAAAACACAATCTATTGCAAAATCCTAAATTTGCACGACAACTAAAAGAAGAGCCTGAAGAAATGAACTATATAGGCGCAAGATATGCCCTTGTAGGTGGAAATCTACTATACAATTATATTGAATATAAAGAGAGATACAAAGATACTTGCGCTATGCGCGTATGCTATGCGCTAAATAAAAGTCCTGTGCCTATAAAGAGTATGAAAAAAATGGTAGATGGGAAACCATATTGGCTAGGGAGCGATAATCATAGATATTACACCTCAGTAGATGATATAATAACCCTTTTAAATGATAATTGGGGAAAAACACAGGAATTTAGCACATTAAAGGACGATTTAGCCAAAGGCAAATCAGAGGATATTCTTATCAAAAACAACGATAAACAAAGAGAATATCTCGCAGAATTTGAAGCACTCAACATAAAAGGAATCGTAGCAATGAAAGGCATAAGACCTAATGGAGCAACCTATCGACATACGACATTGTGGAAAGGTAATAGTTTTTTAGATAATGAATTAAAACCAACTAAATTAATCGAGCAGGAAAAAATCATATTTAGTGAATTTCATTTTTGGCAAACTGACCCAAAATGCTCCATTAAATAAAGTTAAATACAAGGATACTCTAATGATGAAAAAATGTATTTTATGCTGTGCGCTGTGCATAGGAGTAGTGTATGGGAAGATGTGGTGGGATGTGGATTGGGATTTTAGGGTAAAAGAACTTAAACAATACGGGCTTTCATATTGCATAGCTTCACTAGAGCAAAAAGCATACACCAAAGAGGAGAGGACGGATTGCTTTAAGCCTCCTTATTTTGATGTGGATAAGGGTGAATATGTCACCAAAGGTAATGATAAATGTATAGTGAATAATAGATTATGTCCTATGGATTTTAATGGCGATGAAGCTGGTAATAGTAAAAAATATGTCAAACGCACTAAAGGTTGGCTTTGGGATTATAAGTTTGGGACTGGCAATAGCAAAGAGTGGGGTTGCCTTGTGGAAGAATATGTTTTCTTTGAGGGCATAGATGAAAATATCTTTGATGAAATCCGCGCATATACAAACGACATCAAGTCGTTAAAATCGTGCCTTATTATGTATGATAGCCCTACTTACCACAAAAACATAGAAAATCTATTAGAAAAATACTGCGGTAACTTATGTAGAGAAAAAAAATCTTTTCCTAGACTTTAAAAATACTAAGTTTTTAAAATGCAAATTTTGACAAGATTTTGCATTTGCCTTTGACTTAGAGTCGCTATCAAAGGCGTAAGGTTTTTGGATAAATTTTGCGTGAAGTTATTTTTAGATTTGCGCAAATCTTTATATAAATCCATTTTTAGATTCACGCAAAATTTATGCGAATCTAAAACCTAAACGCGCGGTTTAGATTCGCATTTTGCACCAAATTTTACTCCGCTACGCAGATTTTGCCTTTGGCTATTATCTTTTCACCTCTTTTCTTATTATCTTTTTTGCCCTACTTTGTGCATTCTTTTGGATTTCTGCGTGTTCGTTTTTAAAATTTAAATAACCAAAATCTAAACCCCGCAGTCATAAATACTATCTGCAAACCAAGCGCAAGGCGAATAAAAAAGCTCTTTACCACTATCTAAATCAGTCGTTGGCTCTGAGCAACCAAAATATCTTTCTTTTTTGCCTTTGCGCAAGGTTAAAATCCCAAAGGATTCTAACTCAAAGTCCCAAATTTCATTATTTAGCGTTAATTTCCCTTGAATTTTCTCACAATCATAATAACAAAACAAACTCGCTGGATAGCCCTCAAACTCAAGCACATAGTCGCTTTTTAGCCACTGCTCTATTTGCGGTGCGCTGGGCTTAAAATCGCACCACTCTTTGCCTTTGATATTTTTCATCTCTATGATTTTGATTTCTAATTTTTGCGGACAATAATTAAGCGTAGAAAAATCGCATTTATTTTCTGCAAAAACTAGGCAAACAAAAAGACAAAGCGCGAAAAAGCATTTTTTCATTTTCTATTCCTTTATAATAATTAGCTCGTGGCTTACCGCGCTTTACGAGATTCTAAACCTTCACTTAAATCCGCGCTAGAATCCACCTCAAAAAGCGCGGGTTGATTAGAAAAGTTGTAAGCCAAATTTGACATAGTCATTGTTCCTTATAAAGCAAAATCAAATGTCAAATTGTATAAAAGTTTGTCTTAACAAAACATATTTTGCTTTTATTTTGCGTAAATCTTTGGCTTCACTCCGCTACGCAGATTTTGCTCATCGCCACAAGCGTTTTATAAGAGACAAAAAGCACGGCAAGGGTTGCTAATATTAGCCCAAAAAGTCCAAATAGCATAAAAGTGGTGTGCCAAATGCCACAAACACTTCAAAACTCGCTATGCTAAACGCACACAGCGGGAATGTGAAAGCCCACCAAGATAAAGTAAAATGGTGGGGTGCGAAGCCGAAGCGCGTGAATGCTTTTGCAAGGCTTAGCATTAGTAGCATAAAAAAGAGCGCGACAAAATCCACCACAAAAATGCTCGGTGGCGCGATAAAGATAAAAAGCGTAGGCAAAAATTTTGATTCTAAACTCTCTTCAAAGATTAGCCGTGAAGTGATAAGCGCGGTTAAGATTAGCCAAAAAAAGCACCCGATTGCAAAGAATAGAAGCGAAAATTCGGAGTTGATTTTAGCAGAGTGTCCAGCCAAAGGCACGATTAGATTGCCAACGATGGGGATAAACCACGCGGGTTTTAGCAAGTGCCGTTTCATCGCATTGCTAAACCAAAAATTGATGACATAAATGCTTAAAAAAAGTTGCAAAAACGCGCTTATAAAAAAGGCGATTTGTAGCGCGAAAAGCACGGATTTGCTCTCATTAAACGCGACTAAAAATGTTATGATGATAAGCGCGTCAATAGGGATTGCGGAGAGAAAGTTGATTTTATTTGGTGGGTGGCTTCGGCTCTAAATTGCGCAAAATGCGTGGCGATTTTTAGCCCATAGATTTCTAGCAAAAGCGCGAAAATCACACATCAAACTTCGCATACAAAAACCACGCGTTTAAATTCGCGTTTTTTTTTCGCGCTAAATAATCCATCACAAACGCCACGAGTCCTATAAGTGCGACTATTGCCATCGGTAAAATGGGCGACATATAGCGCGAATCTGTTACAGGCGAAAATGCAGCGATAAAAAACGCACTCCAAAAAGTCGCAAAACTCACGCTAAACGCAAATATAAGCAAAGTATTATTTTGGCAAAGACTATCCGCAAACACCACTTTTCGCCGTCTCCACAAAATCGCACTTGAAAGCATTAAAATTACAAATCCCACGCCCACGCCCCAAGCACAATTTAACAAAATTTTGTGATTGTAACAAAAGTTATAAATTTGCTCTCGTAAATAACTAAATTTTATACTTCTTTCTTTGTTTGGAAACATTTCAAAATGTGTTACAAACCTAGTGCTTTGCATTTGCTTTGCATCAAATATCCAACCCGGATTTTGAAACCATATATTTTCAAACCATTTTGATTGATATTTGATATAGTTAAGTGGATATTTTAAAATAGATTTTGCCCATTGTGTTTGTAATTTGGATAATTTTCCACCCCTAAAAGTTCGATAATCATCGTAAATAGTATCTCCAAATATTAGGGCATCAGCATTAAATGGAAATTTACTATAAGTTTTTTTGACATTATCAAAATTTTTATTTGGTAAATACCACTCGCTATTAAAGCAAGAACTATCATTTGCTGGGACACAAGTCCCTGCGATTTGGTGCAAAAATAGATGATTAGCTGGATAGCCCTTGTGTGTTTGTAAAATTTTTGGCACTCCAATTACGACACTTAAACTTCCTATCGCGCTTAAACCTATAAGCAAAACATAATATTTTGTGAAAAGTTTTGGCGCAAGTCGCCTATCCTTAAGAAATATATAACATAAAACAAAAAACGCTGGAAATACGCTAAAGATTGCATTATGCCGCCAAAGAATCGCAAAAAACATTAGCACAAAAAGCAAAATCCATAAGATTTTTGAAATAATCTTTTGTTTTTTGCTCGAATCTAATGGCACTAGCACGATGAATAAAAGCAAAGAATATAAGCAAAACAATAACATTGCTAAATTAAAATTGCTTAATGGGATAAAATTTTGAAAATAGATATTGCCGATAAATGTTGGGAAAATTAAGATTAACGCAAATGGATTTTTAAAGCGCAAATAAAATCCAGCGATTAAAAACCAAATCCCCAAATAAAATGGAATGAGATTAAATAAAAAGAAATAGTAGATATGTTCGCCAAACAATGAAAGGAAAAGTTGAAATATATAAATATAAAATACTGGGTGCCAACCACTTTTATCGAGCATTATTAGCGAAAGCATATCTCCAAAATGGTGAAATCCCGGAAACCCCAGCCAAAAGCTAAAAGAGCAAATCCCAGCGCAAAGCGCAAAAGCAAATCCTAAAAATGCGTAGTCTTTGCGCGTTAGTGCTATTTTTTGCATATATTCAAGGCGTTTTGGTGGCAAAGAGTGCAATAAATTCACAAACACACGCCACAGCGCAAAAAATACCATTACAAAAACTAAAATATTGACAAAATACTTTACCAAACTTCGCATTAAAGGATAAAAATCCACTTTGTATTCTACAACGCCAAGCGATTCAAGTCCCAAAGCTCCCAAATCCTGCGTGGAGTTAAAAAATACATTGCGCTTGCTGTGTTTTAGTCCCTTAAATGCGCTTGTATCCACTGCGCTATCCCATTTATAGCCCTGTGCTACGACATTTGAAATAGATTGAGAGCGAAGCAAAGACGCAAGGCTTTGAAATTGTATCTGTGCTGTGTAGCTAAACTCGCCCTTAATTTCGTTGCGCTCTAGCGCAGTTTTTTGCTCGTGCAAGGACATTTTTGCATTATAAATCTTGCCACTTGTAGCGATATTTAGCGCACACGCGCCTATTATTCCCACCGCAAAAATCGCACTTAAAACGATTAAAAAGACTTTTAGCCACTTTGGAAGCGCGAAAAGTGCTTTTAGATTCGCCATTTTTGTCCTAAAATTACTCATTTTTTTGTCCTTTTTTTGAGATTTGATGTGAATTATTACCCACCCCCAAACCCCCTCCGCAAGGGAGGGGGCTTTTGGGATTTTGACTACGATATACGAATCGCTTTCTTGCAAAAAAGCTATAAAACGCCACCAAAAACGAAGCGATGATTTTACCAAGCATTGCATTTGCGCCAAAAAATTCCACGCAAAGCCACAAAATCACGCTATTTAGCGCGATTCCAAAGATATTGATTGCATAAATCGCACTTATTTCGCGTCCCAAACTCAAATGCGAACGCCCAAAAATCGCCCTTTTATACAAAAAAAGCCCAAGTAGCGAGATTGCCACAAACATTATGATGCTTGATATTAGATAGTGAATCTGTGCGATAAAAGTAAGCGCGTAAAATCCCGCCCACTCGCAAAGCGTAAGGATTCCGCCCAAAATCAAATACAACGCAAATTGTCGCTTTGTGGAGTGCATTTTAGTTTTGCTTGTCATTGCGAGAATCGCATAGCGATTCGTGGCAATCTATGTTTGATTCGTGGATTGCTTCGGGCTGTCGCCCTCGCAATGACGAAAATGGTTTGGATTGCTTCGGCGATAAATCGCCTCGCAATGACGAATCTGCGCCCTTATTTGCCAAATAAAAAAATCGCCTATTTTCCCTAATCCCGCGCACAACCAAATGCGCCAAAAGTCCCGCGATTCCAAGCACTACGCCAACCACGCCAAATCCTACGCAGATAAACGCCGTAGGAAAGCGTGGCACTTTTGAAGTCTGTATAAACTCCACCACCAAAGGCACTCCAAGCGCAAATGCGACTATAAAGCACAGCGCACTTGCGATTCCAAAGACAAATAATGGGCGTTCGGTAAAAAGCAGTTGCATTATCATCGATAAAATCTTAAATCCGTCCCTAAATGTGCGGAGTTTTGAGAAGCTACCTGCAACTCGTGAGCGATAAGGTGCTGTGATTTCGCCGATTCGCAAACCGCTTTGAAGCGCAAAGACGCTGAGTTCTGTCTCTATCTCAAAGCCCTTGCTTGTGGCGGGGAATGTTTTGACAAAAGCGCGTGAAAAAATGCGATAGCCACTTAATAAGTCCTTTAAGCTAACGCCAAAGAGTATTTGCGCGATTTTGGTAAAAAGTGCGTTGCCAAAGCTGTGCCCTTTGCGATGAATAGTCGAATCTATCGGCATTCTAGCGATATTTAGCATATCTAAATTTTGCTCTTTAAAGATTTGCAAGGCGCGGGGCAAAATGCTTATGTCATACTGCAAATCCGCATCAATCATTATATAAATATCAGCTTCTATGAGCGCAAACGCATCGGCGATAACCGCGCCCTTGCCTTGCGTGGAGACGGAGTGGAGGTTTAAAATGCCGTCATTGCGAGAATCGCGTAGCGATTCGTGGCAATCCATTTTGTTTTTATGGACTGCTTCGTTGCACTCGCTATGCTCGTGTGCCCCGCAATGACGAAATGGGCGATTCCCCCCCCCCATCTGTTTGTGTTTGCGTGATTTGCGCTATTTTTGCTCTAACCAAATCCGCGCTTTTGTCCGTAGAATTATTATCAAAAACATAACTTTTAGCATTTGGCAAAGTCGCAAATATTTCATCGATGACTGCAATAATGCTTTTTTCTTCATTGTAGCAAGGGATAATCACAGCGATTTTTTTCATCTTTCTCTCCAAAAATTGCGGTTATAGCAAAGATTTTACAAATTTACTAGTGGTATAAAATGCTTTGTGATTTGATTTACAAAAACTCTCATAAGTTTTAGAATATTGTTTGGGTAACGGAGCGCGAATCTTTGGAAATTGTGGAAAAATCATTTGGCGTCCTTTGTGGCAATTTAAAATTGCTATTTTAGCACAAAATCGTAGAGTCTATACTTCAAATATTTTTCAAATCACACAAAAATAGCTCTTTTGCTTCATTTTTGTGTGATTGTGATAGTGTCAATATTTAGATTCGCGACCTTGCCCTCCGCGCTACCAATTACGCAATAATTCAATCCAGATTGCCGTGAGAGTGCGTCTAGCGCGTCCATATCGCTCTCCGTGATTTCGATAATCGCGTTGCTTTGGGATTCGCTAAAAATTGCGTCCTTTCCTTCATTTAAGTCAACCGCCACGCCATATCCGCCAAATAACGCCATTTTTGCCACAGCGATGGCGATTCCGCCTTCTTTCACAGCTTTGGCGGATTGATGAATCTCGCGCCATTTTGAAGGACATTCCACAAGGCAAGTTCTTTGTAGAGATTGATTTGCGGGGGTGTGCCTACGATTTGGTTGCATTAAAATCTATATTTGCGCTTGCGTTTGTCGCTAAAAGCGCGGGACTTAGGGCTAAAAATTTCACAAAATTTCGTCTTTGCATTGTCTTGTCCTTTGTTGTTAGATTTGTTGTTTAGATTGCTTGGCTATCAAAACTGCATTGCGTAAATCGCTATCGCCACTTCAAATCGCGCTTCGCAAAATCGCTACCGCTTTTTTGCGCAAAATCATTTGACTTTTGCGCTCGCCTTGTTTTTAAATTTTAAAACCTTAAAAGAGTTTAAAATTTGTGCTATTATCACAAATTATGCAAAAAGACAATGTGTTTTCTATCGCGACAAATGGCAAGAAAATCACTAAGAGCTAAAAAATGAGGGGCAAATCGACACAAAAAGAGGCGAAATCGTGCTAAAAAATGTGTGAGATTTTTTAAGAAAATTCAAGGTGCAAAAAATGCAGGGCGTGAAAAAATGCGGAGTTTTAAAAATGCAAGACTTCAAAGAGTGAGGCAAAAAATGCAAGGCAAAAAAAATGTAGGCTAAAAAAATGCAAGGTGTGAAAAATGAATGATATTAAGAAAAAGCAGATTTTAGAAAATGCCAAAAATATCGCAATTTTGGGGCTTAGCCCTGATGAGAGTAAGGCTAGTAATATCGTGGCGCGTTACCTACTCGCGCAGGGGTATAATGTTATCCCCATTTATCCGCGTTTGCCAAGTAGTGGCGAGATTTTGGGGTGTAGGGCGTATGCGAGTTTGCAAGAGGCGTTTAGCGATTTTACATTGCGTGATAGTGTCGGGCAGGGCGGTGCAATCGATATTCTTAATGTGTTTCGCAAAAGCGAGGCATTGGAATCGGTGGCAAATGAAATCATCGCCCTAAAGCATAAGCCAAAATGCGTGTGGGTGCAGTTAGATTTATACAATGAAAAGGCAAAGGCGATATTGCAAAACGCGGGGATTGCGTATGAAGAAGATTCGTGTATAAAGTTGGAGCATAGGCGCTTGTTTGGGTAGATTTGGGTGGAATTTGTGCAAAATTTTGGCAAAATCTTTGGCAAAATTTTTGGAATGTATTTGTGGGATTTTGGTAGATTTGGGAGGATTTGGTGGGGAGGGATTTGGGGAGGGGTTATGTAGGATTTTGTGGGTGAAAATTGTGATTTCGCAGAATCTAAATGCGTAAAATTTGCCACGCAAAAAAGTGCGCTTAGATTCTGGTTTTTGCTTTTTATATGGCTTTAAATTTTAAAAAAAATTCATTTATCAAGCATTTTGTGTAATAACAAAAAAGTGGATTTTGCAACATTTTATATTTCCCAAATTTTCTTTACAATATCAAATAATAATCTGTGCCTAGATTCTATTTCATCTTTACCAAAGGTATTAAATGATTGAAAATTAAGTTGTTCTTTCTCTATAAATTTTTTAAATTCTGGATTGCTTTTATAAAAATTTTCTGTAAGTGTTTCAGCAAACCAATAGCCACTTCCGCTGTAAGTTTGTAGTTTGTCCTGATATAATTCATTGTTTGATGATTCATTCACGGGACCTTTCAATAAAACCAATCCGCCTAAACGATTTCTTTGAATTCTAAAATCCTCTTCGTTGTCAAACAAAAATAAATTTTTTCTATTTTCATCATTGGCAAGTATATGTTCTATATGATGAGCATTATTGCCTCGCCCCTGTGATACAAGCTGGTAATAATCCTTGACTGCTAAGTTTGCATTTTTTGCAATATAATGTTCGATTCTTGCAAAGAAATATCTTAAAAATTTAACATTTAATTGTTCATATCCAACATTTCTAAAAAATTCATACTTAAATGACTCTTTAATAGATTTGTCATTTTTGCTATCTCCAATAAGTCGCAATAACTCATTATCAAATTCTTCCTTGATTTGTCCAATGTCTTTTTCTCTAATCATTTGAAGCAATGAAATCATAGATTCGTTAAATTTGTTAGAATCATAGCTTTGAGTTAAGTTTAGGATTACAAAATTTCTATCATATAATTTTCCAATAATCTCTTGCTTTTCTTGATTGTGTGCATCATCAAGTGTTAATGCAGACAGGATTAAAGGAAATTGCCCATTTTGTCCATTAAGATTATTAAAATAAATATGTTTAAATTTTAAATCATAATTAATGGCTTTTTCTAATGTGAATAAATATTCATTAGAAAAATATAAAAATTTAGATGTTATAAAATCTTTTACTTCTTTTTCATTGTGCTTTAACTTAAACCTGTTATTGAAAATTTCCGTAAAAATTGATTTATGGTATTTTTCAAACCCTAAATTATCGTATTGTTTTGAGTTGTCTATAGACTTGCTTCTAAAATAGTAACTGAAAAACTCATCTATTTCATTTTCGTTATATTCGGCTAATTTTTTGGTTTGCTCATCCCAAATTTTTAGATATTTATCTAAATCATTTTTGGTAATTTGCCCCAAAAGACTGCCTTTAAAAATCTCATAAGGTTTAAGAGGAAATCCTCTGTTGTTGATAACTTCAAATACCATATGCACATCTTTACTTTTTGTTATTTCAATCTCAATCAACTTTATTCTTTGTCTAAAATAAAGCGTAAAAAAGTGTAATTTATGTGTTGTTGCTGTTAGATTATCTTTTGTAACAAGTTTTTCATTTAATATACTTGTAATGACTTTATAATTTTCATAGATATTTTTCTCTGAAACATTTTTAAACCCATCGCTTTTTACGCCTTTAATACCTTCATTAAACAAAGATTCCATACTATCTTTTCTATCGTTGATTCCCATACAATACGAAGTTCCATAGTCTGTGGAATCGTAAATAGATGATTTTAAAGTATTTATTAAATGTTCTGGCAATTTATATTCTTTCGCTAAATGGTAAAGCGCAATGTGAATAAGAGTTAGCGTTGTAAGTCTTTGTTGCCCATCTACAATATATATTTTCCCTTTATTTTCGTTTGTTATGTAAGTATTTAGATAATACCACTCAAATGTAGTAATATTTTCTGGTGTTGGGTCTGAATCATCTTTGTATTCTAACTCAAATCTATAAAAAATATCCTCCAAGAGCGATGAAACGGGTTTGTGCGAATCTTTATCACTCCATTTATACTCTCTTTGATAAAAATCTATACCGTAATCCACTTGCTTAAAAATATCTGCTATGGATTTTTCCTTAGGCTTTAGCGTATCTGCCATTTTTCACTCCTTGATTTTTAATGCAACACTTTTGATTTAATTGCTGTTTTTATGATTTCTAGATTTTGCCATTATATCCAAAATCTAAAAATCATAAAAACTCAAAAATTATCCCACATTATATCAAACAAAAAAACATTAGGATATTTAAATATTTAACGCACGCAATCCCACAAAGCAGAATCCTGTAAATTAGGATTCTGCGAAGTAGTCAAAATCGAGTTAAAAGAAGTCGCGCTTATTTCTTAGCGATTTTTTCTATTATGGAGTTAAATGCCTTGCTTGGGCGCATTATGGCGTTGCATTTGTCATCATTGAGTTTGTAGTATCCGCCTAAATCCACCTTCGCTCCTTGCGCGGAGTTAAATTCTGCGCGGATAGACTGCGCGTTTGATTCTAGTTCGCTTGCCACCGCGCCAAAAAAGCTAGAAATCGCAGAATCTTCGCTTTGATTTGCCAATGCGCGTGCGAAATACATCGCCAAATAAAAATGGCTTGTGCGGTTGTCGTCCTCGCCTACTTTGCGTGAGGGGGCTTTGTTGTTATCTAGCCATTGTCCTATCGCGCTATCTAGGGCGCGTGAGAGGACTTTTGCTTTGGCGTTATTATTGCGCTGTGCGTAAAACTCCAAACTCGCTTGCAATGCCAAAAACTCGCCCAAACTATCCCAGCGCAAGTGATTTTCCTCCACTAGCTGCTCGACTTGCTTTGGCGCGCTACCTCCCGCACCTGTCTCAAACATCGCCCCGCCATTTAGCATAGGCACTACGGATAGCATTTTGGCACTTGTGCCAAGCTCTAAAATGGGGAATAAATCAGTGAGATAATCGCGCAACACATTGCCCGTAATGCTTATAGCGTTTTTGCCTGCGCGGATTAGTTTTAGCGATTCTAAGCACGCCTCTTTGGGGGCTAAAATCTCCATAGATTTGCCCTTTTGTTTTAGTCTTTGTCGCACAATATCAGCCATTATTTTGTTGCTCGCTCGCTTCTCATCAAGCCAAAAAATCGCCCTATCACCTGTGAGCTCGGCTCGCTCGATTCCCAAATCTATCCAATTTAGCACCGCGTCAATTTTGGCTTGATTTGCGCGATAAATATCACCCTTGCGGACTTTGTGGGTCAAAAGCGCGTTGCCACTCTCATCGATTATGCTAAACTCGCCATCGCTTTGCGCGATAAAAGTTTTATCGTGGCTGCCGTATTCTTGCGCTTTTTTTGCCATTAGTCCGACATTGCTGACACTGCCTAGTTTGCTAGGCTCTAGCGTGCCATTAGCGTGCAAATCCTCTATCACGGCTTCATAAATCGTAGCGTAAGTTTTATCAGGGATAACCGCGTTGGTATCGCACTCTTTGCCATCTTTGTCCCACAATTTCGCGCCGTTTTTTAGCATAGCGGGCATTGACGCATCGACTATCACATCGCTTGGGATATGCAAGTTTGTGATGCCTTTGTCTGAATTTACCATTGAGATTTTTGAGGATTTGGCAAGGATTTCGTTATACAGCGCGAGAATCTCATCTTTTTTAGGGCTAGATTCTATTTTGCTTAAAATCTCTGCCACGCCGTTATTTGCATTGACACCAAGCGCGGCTAACTCATCGCCAAATCGCTCAAAAATCTCGGCGAAATACGCCTTCACCGCGTAGCCAAATAGCACGGGGTCGCTTACTTTCATCATCGTGGCTTTGAGGTGGAGGGAGAATAAAATATCTTGCTTTTTGCAGACTTCAATTTGTGCTTTGTAGAAGTCATAGAGCTTCGCGCTATCCATAAATGTGGCGTCCAAAATCTCATCTTTTTCTAATTTGAGATTTTCTTTTAAAGTCGTGGTTGTGCCATTTGCGTCTTTAAATACGATTTTTGCGTTTGTGGGTTTATCGATGAGAGCTGCTTTTTCGTTGTCGAAAAAATCGCCATCTTTCATATAGCTCACAATGGTTTTGGAGATTTTATCAAAGGGAATCACGCGATAAGGATTTTTTCGTGCGTAGTCTTTGACTGCCTTTGTGCTTCGCCTATCGGAGTTGCCCGCTCTTAGCACGGGATTTACCGCGCTTCCTAGCACTTTTTGGTATTTTTCTTTGATTGCTTTTTGGGTGTCATCTTTGGGCTCATCGGGGAATTCTGGGAGCGCATAGCCTTTGCTTTGAAGCTCTTTGATAGTCGCTTTTAGCTGTGGGATTGACGCTGAAATATTGGGCGTTTTGATGAGATTGCAATCGCTTTGTTGCACAAGTTTGCCTAATTCAGCTAGGGTGTCTGGCACTTTTTGGGAATCTTTGAGCGATTCTGGGAATTGCGCCAAAACGCGCGCAGAGAGTGAAATATCGCTCGTAGCCACCTCAATATCTGCGTGGTTGCAAAATGCTTTTGCGATGGGCAAAAACGAATAAGTCGCAAGTGCTGGGGATTCGTCAGTTAGTGTGTATGTGATTTTCATTGTGTGTCCTTTGGTGTGAGATTTGGTAGGCAAATGCTAAAAAGTAAAATAGAAATGCCAACAAGAAATGTGAAAAAGTATAGCAAAATATATTTTATTTCGCATTATTTTTGGCAATACTTTAAAAAAAGGCTTAAAAACATTTTGTCAAAATTTTGCTATTTTGGTGCGCTTAGATTTCCGCCAAATGCCTTATAAAGCACGATTATAGAATTTATTTGGGCAAATTTTGCTTCATCTAGGCTTTGATATGCGTTTAGAAATGAATTTTCATTTGCCAAATAAGTATCTTCGTTTTGGGTTCCTAGCTTGTAGCTTGTTTGCGCGGATTCTAGCAGTTCTTGTGAGCTAGCAAAACTTTGGATTTGAAATTTTAGAGAATCTTTTGTGGTATTTACCTGCATTAGCGCGTTTTCTACCTCGCCTAGTGCCGTGCGTATGGTATTTTCTAGCGCATAGTAGGCTTGTTTGGTGGCTTCTTTTTGGATTTTGTAGTCTTTGGTTAGGCTAGCGCGATTTAGCAGTGGCGAGGTAAGAGAACTTGTGATTTGCCAGATAAGGCTACCAGCCCCCCTTGCCGAATACAAAATCTGCCCCAAACTCCCGCCAAGCGATATGGACGGGAAAAGTGCCGCTTTTTTAGAATTACCCAGCATAATCTGTGAATTTAGCGTGGCAATGCTAGATTTTATATCCTCTCTATTTAGCAAAATATCTTGTGGAAATTCGCGCACGATAGGGATTTTTGCCTCGCTAAAATCTATTGTCTCTTCGCTTTGGATAATCTCATCTAGCACGCTAGAATCAACGCTATTTAGTAGCACCAAAAGCGCGTTTCTTGTTTGCTCTTCTTGGAGTTTTAGGGCGTTTAGGTTTGATTTTGCGCTTGATAGGGCGGTGATAAGCGGGCTAAGAGTGGAAATATCTAGCAAGCCTAGCGCGTATTTTTCGCGTGATAAAAATAAGATTTTTTCGTTATTTTCTAGGATTTGAGCGGCTCTAATCCTTGCATTATGAGTTTTTATCAGTGTGTAATAATTTGTCGCCACCTCGCCTATTAGGATTACTTTTGCGGATTCTAGATTAGAAAATGCGGCAAGGTATTGATATTTTTGAGATTTTCGCAAAGAGTTTAGCTTGCCAAATAAGTCAATTTCCCACGACAAAGAAAGATTTGCATTTACGGTGTTTTGATTGTAGTTTATTTGGTATCTGCTGTAATTGCCACTTGAAAAATTATGCCCCATATTAAAAGAAAGTTTGGGTAGCATATTTGCATTTGCTAGCCCTAGAGATTCCCTTGATTGCGCGATTTGTGAAGTGAGGGTTAGGATATTTGTGTTGTTTTGCAGGGCGGTTTCTAGCAGGGATTTTAGTCGATTATCATTGATAAAAAAGAGCAAGTTTTTAAGATAATCCACCTCATCATTTTTGCTATTTTTTGCGCTATTTTTCGTAGCATTTGAGGCAGAATCTAAAGGCGATTTTGGCAGTGCTAGCTCGCCTTTTATGGAGTTTCGTAGATTTTCTTTTAGTGATATTTCTTTTGCCACGCGCTCATTTGTATATGGCGTGGCACAGCCTCCTAGATATGCCCCCACGCAAAGCGCAAATCCAAATCCTATACAAATCCTAAGCACATTTGCTAAGCGGGCAAAATCCGCGCAAAATCTACGCATAAATATTGCACGCAAAAACATTATGCGCACAAATCCTGCGCACGAAACTCTTTCGCACGCAAATATCGCGCACGCATAAAAGCGCGACACAAAAACCCACATACTCCAAACATTAAAGAATCTTATAAATCTCATTTGGCGTTATTCCTTATCGTGCCTTGTCTTGCTTTTTTTTTAAATCGCTACGCAAAATCCAAACCAACAAAGAAAGCGCAAAAAAGATGTTCTAAAATCCTTCAAATGTTTGATTCTATGATTTTAGGACTTTTTTAGGCAAACTCTTTGAGGAGCAGTTTTTGCGTATCCATTATGCCAATGCCCTTATTTAGCGTGTCATTAGCGATGTCTTGGGCTTCTTTAAGCGAGTGCATAGCATAAGTGCCACATTGAAACTTATTTGCCTCTGGGATTTCGCTGACGCGCAAAATATCTTTCATACTCGCTTCCCACGCTTCTTTGACGCTCTCTTCGCTTGGAGTGCCTATCACACTCATATAAAATCCCGTGCGACAGCCCATCGGCGAAATATCGATAATTTCGACATTTGAGGCATTGAGATGCTCGCGCATAAATCCCGCAAAAAGGTGCTCTAGCGTGTGGATTCCCTTTTCGCTTAAAATTTCCTCATTTGGCTTGCAAAAGCGCAAGTCAAACACACACACTTTATCGCCCTTTGGCGTTTCCATTGTCTTTGCAAGTCGCACCGCAGGGGCTGGCATAATGGTATGATCCACCTTAAAACTATCAAGTAATGGCATAGATTCTCCTTTAAGAAATCAAAATTTAAAGATAGAATCTTAGTAAAATTTGGATTATAGTTTGCTAAAGTGAAAGCAATGTGAAAAATATTTGCCAAAATTTTTGCTACAATTTCAAATCTTTGAAAAATAACGACAAAAAGGACAAGCCTTGCAACTTGATGATGTAGCAAAATCTTTTAAGAAAATCCAAGCCTATCTTTATGAGCTAACAGGAATCCACCTAGAAAACAACTCCAAGCAAACAATGATGAAAAATCGGCTAGATTCTCTCACGCGCAATGCCGTGTTTGGCGAGGTGCAAACCGTGCAAGATATTTTAGACATCGCTAGCCAAAACGCCCAAGCAAGACAGCTTTTTATCAATGCTTTTACGACAAATAAGACAGATTTTTTCCGCGAGAGGGTGCATTTCCAAGATATGCTTGATAGGGCTATGCCTACCCTTTTTCAAAGTCATTTCAAAATCAAAATCTATTGTGCGGCGTCCTCCACAGGCGAAGAGCCATACTCTATCGCGGCTACCGCGCTATATGCCAAAGAGATTTATCGCTCTTCAAGCGACATAGAAATCATAGCCACAGACATTGACACCAAAGTCTTGCAAGCCGCAAAAGATGGCGTTTTTAACTTTAACCCAAGACTTCATCTACCAAATTGGGTAAATATGGATAAATATTTTGACACGATAAGCGAAAATCCAAACGGCACTTTGCAAATCCGAGCAAAGCCCGAACTAAAATCGATTTTAAAATTTCAAAATCTAAATCTTTTTGCAGAAAAATATCCATTTAACAAAAATGACTTTGATATAATCTTTTGTCGCAATATTTTGATTTATTTTAAAATCGAGGACCAAGAGATGATTTTGAAACGACTTTTTACACATCTAAAAATCGGCGGTGTGTTTTATCTAGGGCACGCAGAGGATTTGCTAGGGCTAAAAGACAAAGTAGAGCGACTAGGCAACAAAACCTACATAAAAATCCGCGAATAAATCAAAAAAATCCACAAAGGTAGCACAAAGTATGGCAGAAGCACATAAAGATTTCAAAGGAGTGCAAGAAAAACTCCACCCCGATGTATTTCTAAAATCCCAGCCCTGTCCCATCGGGCGCGAAAAGCTCGTAGTCATAGGCTCTTCTACGGGCGGTCCTCAAGCCCTAGAAGCCGTGCTTAGCGCATTGCCACAAGATACCAATCTACCTCCCATACTTATCGTCCAGCACACACAAGAGGGATTTTCTAAGTCCTTAGCACTTAGGCTAGACTCTAAATCCAAAATCTCTGTTTTGGAGCTAGAAAAAAAAGAGATTTTAAAGCACGATTGCGCCTATATCGCCAAAGCGGGAATGCAGCTAAAAATCGGCTGTGAAGCGGGGAGATACTACGCCTGCCCTATCGATGGTCCTAGGATTTCTCGCCACTTGCCAAGCGTGGATATACTTTTCCGTGCGACAAATAATTGTGCAGGCAAAAGCGCACTAGGCATAATACTAACGGGAATGGGCGATGATGGCTCTATCGGCATAAAAGAAATGCACCAAAATGGCGCATATACAATCGCACAAGATGAAGCCACTTGCACGGTTTTTGGTATGCCAAAGCAAGCAATCGAAGCAGGCGCAATCGATGAAATCGTAGCCCTGCAAAATATCGCAGACAAAATCATAGCCTACGCGGAGGATAGATTGCCCCAAAAAAGAGGCGTGAAAATCGATGATGGGGAATATCATATTTAGATAGGATTTACCCCGACTTAACCCCAAACAAAGCAGTCTTTAAGTTATGATTTTTTCGATAAAAAACAAGAATATCACTACACAAAAAGCACAAAAATTTTGCAAAATAAACAAATACAAAAACTCACACAAAAACTCACAAACATAGATTTTATCAATAACCAAAACAAAAATGCACAAAAACTCTTTGCCAAAAATCATTACAAAAAAACTTTATTAAGTTAATATAGATTGTTTTTTTTTTTTTTTGGTAAAATTATGTTTTGGATTTTGTTTAGCGACTATACAAAGGATTGTTACGCTCTATATTTTTGATATTTGTATGACTGCATTTTTTAAAACACAAACGCAAAAGGACAAAATTTTGAAAACCATTTCTAACCACAACGCCACACCTGTGCTAATCGGGGGGGGGGGGGATTACCTTCTACTAATCCTAACGCACTTTTTGCAAAATATCATCGCAAATTGCTTTTTGCGATTTCAAAGGCATTTTGGCAAATCCTTAAACACTACAAGCGATTTTATCTTGGGAAGCCGAGAATAAAAATGTGCTGTTATATGCTACTAAATAACGCACAAAAGGTGCAAAAATACAAAATGCGACATAAAAATCGCTACAAAAATATATGCGAATCTAAACGCGCTTTTAGGCAGTCCTTGCGCTATTATCGCGCATTTGACAAAATAAAATCCCAAAGCAAAGATTGGCTTAAAACAAGCGAATTTAAAGCAAAATATATCGATACAAATCACCCATATCCGCCTTTGCTAAATCCCGATTCAATCGACTATGATTCAATCCCCGCTGAATTTGCTTGGGAGATGAATCTACCCTTGCCGCCGCATTATGAGTTATTAACCATTGCAAATGTATGTTGTGCTTCACTTGCAACATATGAATTTTTAAAACAATGCAATAATAAACCATATTCTGGCGAAAACTTTTTAGAAATATATAAAAATATATACAATTCTGATATTTGTCGTAAAACAATATACCACAAAACGACCATAAGCATTTTCTTTTATTATCAAATGTTTTTTCATTGGGATAAAAAAAATGCACTCAAATTTCAAAAAATAATAACAAAGAAAGTGCCGTTATTGTTTCTTGTTAGATGCCCCATAAGCCAAATCAAGACTTGCTTAAATCATCATAACAATGACTATGGTAGAGCAATACAATATGTAAAGAATTTTAACCTTACTTATAAAGATAGCGTTGATGATTTGATTCCAAAGGCAACATATTTGTATAGCAACGATTATAAACCATCTTATGGTTTTTTGCTTGATAACCCCGGTAATTTAGCAAGCATAGAATCTGTGCTTGCTAAAGATTCTATGCTTGAAGCCTTTATAGATAATATTAGCTATGTATATTGTGTGGAGTTTAATGATTTAAAATCTGACAAAGCTTTTGATACTTTTTCTAAGATGGCTCACATATTTGATTTTGACAAACCAAAAAATAAAGATTTTTTTGCTAATAAACAATGGACTGAAATATACACATTACTTCCAACCACTTTATATGTTCATCCAGATGATTTAGAAATAGAAAACCAAATTTTCGATTCTTTAAACAAACGAGACAGTATCCCAATAATAATTACTTTGCCATCTCATTTGACTGAAAAACAAAAAGATTTCATTGATATTGGCTCAATATTTGAAAGTAATCTTACCATAGATGAAACAATGGTTTTAATAATCATAGAGCAAGAACATTTTTTAAAATTAAAAGATAATGACATTCTTTACAATACAACAATTAAATTTCTTATGGATTATATAAGTGCGATTAGAAAAGAGCTACATCGTAGAAACAAGGATAAAATAACAGAAAAACAAATCTTAGATTTTTTGAGACAAAACCATAAAGTGAGAAAGACGATAAAAAATATTTTAGACAATGAATTAACTTACATCAAAACCAACCACCCTGATTTTATCCAAAAATGGAAGTATTATTTGGAGTTTGAAAAAATGTGTGATGAGTTGGATTCTGGTTAGTGATTTACCCGCCACTAACCCTCTCCGCATAAGAGAGAATCTTAAACAAATCGAAAAAAACCTAAAAAATACAAAGGAGAGTTAAGAAAAATGAAACAAGCTGATTTTACGGATTTAGCACAGCATTATCACAATCGCCCTGCGTATTCGCCACTTTTAATTGACAAACTCATCGCGTGTGTGAGCCAAAAGCGCAACAACAAAGACTTAAAAGTCGTAGAAGTAGGCGCAGGGACGGGCAAACTTACCGCAATGTTAGCGCAAGATTTTGGTTTTAATGTCATTGCCGTTGAGCCAAATGATGCGATGAGAGCGGAGGGCGAGAAAGCCACGCAAGGATTAAGCATAGAGTGGCGCAAAGGCAGTGGAGAGGCGACAAATCTCCCAGATAATAGCGCGGATTGGCTCATAATGGCAAGTTCTTTTCATTGGACAGATTCAAGTAAATCTTTGCCTGAATTTGCAAGGGTTCTAAAAAGCCACGAATCCCGTGCTACAAATGGGGGGGGAATCATACTTTACGATTCTATACAATCCCCGCGACATAAAAGAAGGCTCAATTTTCTATGAAATCAAGCAAGAGATTAAGGGTATTGTTCCAGAGCTTAATCGAGTGAGTAGCGGAGCGCAAAATACAAAAGATTGGGCGGAGTGTCTGCAATCTAGCGGATATTTCACGGACTGCTTTTTTATGGAGTGCGCTTAT
Source organism: Helicobacter sp. T3_23-1056 (assembly GCF_053654535.1). NCBI lineage: Bacteria > Pseudomonadati > Campylobacterota > Epsilonproteobacteria > Campylobacterales > Helicobacteraceae > Helicobacter > Helicobacter sp. T3_23-1056. The sequence continues at coordinate 92,225 of NZ_JBSIUU010000002.1, forward strand.
AGCGAGACTTGGAGTAAAGAACGCTATATAGGAGCGTGGCACTCGGTAAATGATATACAAGCCCAAGCAGGGCAAAAGAGATGGGCGCAGATTTTAGCGATGATAGAATCTAAAATCGCGCCTTATAAAACGCTACAAATCCCTTATAAAATCCGCGCTTGGAGCGCAAGAAAAATCAATTAGGGGATTTTACAAAGCGCGTAAATCTTGTCTCTTTTGCTTTTTGGGCTTGTGGCTTAGTTAAGCGAAAGGGACAAGAAAATGACAGAAAATAAAGCAAATAAGGACAAATTAGTTGAGAGTGTATGGGATTATAGCAAACACGCGAAATTTTATGAGTTTCGCCCAAATTACGCGCCAAAGGCGATTGATATGCTTTTGGCACTTGTGGGCGGGAGTAAAGATTCGCAAGATTTGCAACTTAAAGTCGCTGACATTGGCGCAGGGACAGGGAATCTAAGCATTATGCTTTTAGAAAGAGGTGCGCAAGTGGTAGCAGTAGAGCCAAATGACGCGATGAGAGAAATCGGCATAAATCGCACAAATGGGCAAAATATCAAGTGGATTCGCGCCACAGGCATTGAAAATGGCTTGGAGGGCGAAGCGTTTGATTTCGTAACCTTTGGTAGTAGCTTTAATGTGATGGATAGAAGCAAGGCACTAAAGCAAACGCATAGACTGCTAAAAAATGGCGGATATTTTTCGTGTATGTGGAATCACAGGGATTTAAATGATGAGATTCAGACAAAGGCAGAATCTATCATAAAAGAGCTTGTGCCTAGCTATGAAAGGGGTGTAAGGCGCGAAGACCAACGCCCTATAATCGAAGCGCACAAAGAGCTTTTTGATGAGATTTCGTATTTGGAGCAGGATTTTTATTTCACGCAGAGTTTGGAAAACTACATTTTGGCGTGGCAGAGCGTGAAAAATCCATATTGGGATTTAGATAGCGATGAAGGCAGAGATTTGTTTGCGCGAATCTGTGAGCGATTCAAAGAAAAATTGCCAAATGAATTTCGTATCAAATATACCACAAGGTGTTGGAGTGCGAAAAAGGTGTGAGATTAAAAATAAAATAGAGCGTAAGGCAAAAAGGTAAAAATGGCGGAAGTATCTTTAGGCGATTTTGTGGGTTTTCAAGCACGAAAGCACGAGATAGAACTGATAGTTCATCGAGTGTTTGAGTGCGCTGAATCCCGCAAAATCGCTAAAGAGACAACGCCATAAGAAAGGACAAAATGAAAAAACGCGAAATATTAACTTTTCAAAGCAAAGCACGAAACTTACTCGCATTGCAAGGGCGAATCCAAAATGGCGAAGTGTTGCCATTGCTTATTTTTAGCAAAAGCGACTTGCAAGATTTGCGCGAATCAAAAGGGCGTAAATCTAGCGAATCTAAAAAAGCCATTTTTGCTAAAATCAAAGATTTGCAAGCCAAACGCATTATTATCCGTTCAAGCTCACTAAATGAAGATAGCGAGAGTCAATCAAACGCAGGGGCGTTTTTAAGCATTGCAAACATTAAAAGCGATGATGAAAACGCCGTTTTTAGCGCATTACAAAAAGTCGCAGATTCGATGCCAAATGAAAATGATGAGATTTTGATTCAGCCGTTTTTAGAAAATATTAGCGCGTGTGGTGTGGCATTTAGCGTGGATAAGGATAATTTTTCGCCGTATTTTTGTATAGCCTATGATGAGAGTGGAAGTAGCAATGCAATCACCGATGGCAGTAGCAAGGTAAGTAAAAATTTTTATGCTTATCGCGGGGCAGAATCTATCAGTGATAAGCGAATGTCGCAACTAATCGCAATGATAAGAGAGTGTGAAAATCTTTTTGATTGTGAGTTTTTGGATATTGAGTTTGCGTTTGTAAAGCGTGGCGACAAAGAAATTCTTTCTTGTTTGCAAGTCCGTCCGCTTGTAATGCAAGGCAAACTCAATCTTTTCAAAGCATTACCAAAAGAAGCATTAGGCAGACTTTATCGCCGTTTGGAAAATTTACAAGAAAATCGCTGTGGTGTGCTAGGGGAGCGATTTATCTTTGGGATTATGCCTGATTGGAATCCCGCTGAAATCATCGGCATTCGCCCAAAACGCCTTGCATTAAGCCTTTATAAAGCCATCATCACGGATAATATTTGGGCGTATCAGCGCGATAATTACGGATATAGGGATTTGCGTAGCCACCCGCTAATGCACTCATTTTTGGGAATGCCATATATTGATGTGCGCGTTAGTTTTAATTCGTTTGTGCCAAAGGATTTAGATAGCAAAATCGCTGAAAAACTCATCAATTTTTACTTGCAAAAGCTCATAGATTCGCCACAGCTACACGATAAAATCGAGTTTGCTATCGTGTATTCGTGCTATGATTTTAACGCTCCAAAAAAGCTAAAAAATTTGCTCAATTTTAATTTTAATGAAAATGAAATCAAACGACTTGAATTTGCGCTATTAAATCTCACAAATGACATTATAAACCCACAAAACGCGCTATTTAAAAAAGACATTGCAAAGGCAGACAAATTAAATGCGGTTTTTACGCAAATCAAAGATTCAAACTATTCGGCTATCGATAAAATCTATTGGCTTTTAGAATCTTGCAAACGCTATGGCACCTTGCCTTTTGCTGGGGTGGCTAGGGCTGGATTTGTCGCAATGCAAATGCTAAATTCGCTCGTAGAAATTGGCTTTTTAAGTGTGGCACAAAAAGATGATTTTCTAAACTCGCTAAATACCATTAGCAAGATTTTATCCACCAAAAGCGCGAATCTAAACGCGCAAAATGCTGATGAATTTTTAAGTGAATTTGGGCATTTACGCGCTGGGACTTATAATATTTTGTCCCCGCGCTATGATTGTGCGTTTGAAAAATATTTCGCTTTTTGCCAAAATCCACAAAGCCCAAAACATAAAGATTTCACGCTAGATTCGCACAAAATGCAAGAGTTAGACATACTTTTAGTGCAAAATGGGTTAAAAATCGATTCGCAAGGATTTTTTGCATTTTTAAAAGATGCGATTGAGGGCAGAGAGCGTGTGAAATTTGAATTTAGCAAACTTTTAAGCTACGCTATTGAGCTAATTAGCGAACTTGGCGAGTATTATGGGATTGACAAAGAAAATATGGCACATTTAGATATTCAAAATATTTTTACGCTTTACTCATCGCTTTATTCTAAAAATCCAAAAGAGCGATTTTTAGACGAAATCGCAAGGCACAAGGCAGAATACGAGCTCACTTTGGCACTCAAACTCCCACCCCTACTCTACTCTCCACACCAAATTTATAGCTTTTTTACGCAAACTTCGCTACCAAATTTTATCACGCAAAAAAGCGTAACCGCGCAAGTGGCGTTTGAAAATGATAGCAATCTAAAAGGTAAAATCGTGCTTATCAAATCTGCGGACCCGGGATATGATTATCTCTTTACTAAACATATCGCAGGGCTAATCACTTGCTATGGCGGGGCAAATTCACATATGGCGATTCGCGCTAGTGAGTTAGCCCTGCCATCAGTCATCGGTGTGGGCGAAGAAAGATTTGCTATGCTATGCAAGGCAAAGCGTGTGCGAATCGAATGCGGAAGCGAGCAAATACTATGTTTATAGGCATTTCTCAAAGATTAGTTTGCAATGAATCTTATGCTGAATTGCGTGAAGCGTTAAGCATAGAGTGGGGTGCGCTTTTTAATGCCGAATTTAAGGGCTTTTTGCCTTTGCCTTTGTGTGTAGAAATCCCTTTTAGTCGCTATGAAAATGTGCTAAAAGGTGTGATTTTAAGCGGTGGTAATGATTTAAGTGTGTTTAATGATTTACGACAAAATCAGATTCGCGATAATTATGAAGCGCAGATTTTAACGCATTGCGCGAATCTAAACATACCTGTTTTGGCGATTTGTCGTGGGGCGCAGTTTATGGCACATTTTTTTGGTAGTGAGATTTTGTCTTACCAAAATCATATCGGAGCACATTTGGTGCGTGATAATCAAGGGTGTGAATTTAGCGTAAATTCGTTTCATAATTATGCCATTGTGAATTTAGGCAAGGATTTAGAATGCTTGGCAAGGGCGCAAGATAACACAATAGAAGCATTTAGGCATAAAACTCTGCCATTTTTCGCGCTTATGTGGCATATCGAGCGAGAAAATGGGCTAGAAAATAAGGCGATTTTGGAGAGTTTTAAAAAAGAGATTTTTATCTATTCACAAACAAAGTGCAATGAAAATATTGCGGAAGTATCTTTGGATAATTTCGTGGGTTTTTTGCCTTGCAACCCGCTGGGTCAAGCACGAAACTGCGAAAATAGGACTGATTCGTCCATTGAGCAGTTGAGTGCGCAGAATCCCGCGAAAGTGCCAAAGAGACAAACGCAAGGAGTAAAAAAATGACAAAAGCATTGATTCTAGCAGCAGGCTTTGGCTCACGCCTTATGCCATTAACCGCAAATGTCCCAAAAACAATGGTGGAGTATAAAGGCAAAAAACTAATCGAATATGAAATAAAAGCCTTACAAGACTCAGGAATCAAAACCCAAAATATCGCCGTTGTGGGCGGATATAAGGCAGAGATTTTGCGCAAGTATTTAGAGCAAAATTTCGGTTTAAAACACTTTTTTGAAAACAAAAACTACGCAAGCACAAATATGCTTCATTCGCTATTTTGCGCGCGGGATTTTTTGCTTGAATGCAAAAAACAAAAACAAGATATTATTATTTCTTATGCGGATATTGTGTATTTTGCGCCTTGTGTGAATGCTTTATTAGATTCACGCGCCAAACTTGCAATCTGCATAGATAAGCAGTGGCGCAAACTTTGGGAGGCTAGATTTAGTGATATTTTAAGCGATGCAGAAACCTTAAAAATGCGAGAATCTAATGGGGAGTTTTTTATCACCGAGCTAGGCAAAAAGCCCAAAAGTTTAGCAGATATTGAAGCGCAATATATGGGACTTTTTAAAATTTCGCATAGCTTTTTGGATAAATTTATCGCATTTTATGACGCGCTAGATAAAAATGCGATTTTTGATGGGCAACCATATCACAATATCTATATGACTAGCTTTTTGCAAGGATTAATCGACAAATATCACAACGCAAAAGCGGTGCTAATAAATGGTGGGTGGTGTGAAATAGATTTTAAGAGTGATTTAGCAGTGGAGATTGTGCAATGAAAAAAGGCAGTGTGATTTGGATTTGCGGACTTGCTGGTAGTGGCAAAAGCACATTAGCAACGGCGTTAGCGCAAATTTTAATGGCAAAATTTAGCAATGTTGTGTATTTAGATGGCGATGAGTTGCGCGAGATTTTGGGGCATTTTTCTTATGATAAAAATGGGCGAATCGATATGGCTCTCAAACGCGCAAAAATGGCAAAATTTCTTAGCAATCAAGGGCAGATTGTCATCGTTAGCACAATTTCGCTTTTTGGCGAAGTGTATGCGTGGAATCGAGCGAATCTAAACAATTACTTTGAAGTGTTTATCAAATGTGATTTTGATGAGCTAAAAAAGCGCGACCAAAAGGGACTATACACAAAGGCTCTGCGTGGCGAAGTGCAAAATGTCGTGGGCGTAGATATTGCTTATGATACGCCCACGCCACATTTGGTGCTTGAAAATAGCCAAGCAGTGGATTTTGATAAAAAGGCACAATTTTTGTGCGATGAATTTTTGAAATTTTATGATAAATCTTATCAAAAAGGAGCAGACAATGAATAATGTAAAAATCACGCACGGGGGGGGGCAGAAACTTTCTAGCACCATAAAATCCTATCGCAAGGCATATTTGGCGCGAATTATAAAGGACTTTAAGCGATGTTATTTTGGCAAACCGCTTATCAAAATGCTAGGGTATAGTTTGCTTGGGCGTAAGCAAAAGGCGCAAAAATGGCGTGAGCGACATACCATTCGCGCTCAAAATCTGCGCAAATCTATACGCATTTTTAATCTTATCCAGCAAATAACAGCGTGGGTAGAATCTTCCGATTTTAAAGAAAAATATATCGATACAAATCACCCATATCCGCCGTTACTAAATCCCGATTCAATCGACTATGAATCTATCTCTGCCGATTTGGCGTGGGATATGAATTTGCCATTGCCACGCGGATATAAATTTCTTTGCATTATGGCAAGTTTTAATGGACATACAGCTATGGTTTTGGGCTTAAAAAAATGTGGCGTTTGCATTATGGGCGACCACATAGGCGACATAAAAGATCATTATATTTACAACTACACAAATCTATTGCAAGGTAAATTTGTCGCAATCAACATTACTGCTTATACCGCAAATAGCGTGTATTTTAGGGAGCTAGAAAAACTGATTTTAATGACTGACAAAGGGACACCCATTTTAATGCTTGTGCGCGACCCTATTTCGCGTCTAAAATCTAGCCTAAATAACTCTTGGGGCAAATGCGATTTGCAAAATAGCTATGATGATTTCACTCTACCCTGCAATGCACTAGAAAATCGCATTTATTATCACATATCATTAGATTTAAGCATAGTAGGCAGAATCGCGCAATCTGTAAAGTTTAATACTTTTGCTTACGCAACTTTGTATGAATTTTTATGTAAATTTGGATTTGATAAAATCGATGTGTTAGATATATCAAGCATTGAGCCAAGCAAGGCATTTGAGACTTTTTGCAAACTTGCTTGTCAATATGGCTTTGCACCGCCGAAAAATAGAGATTTTTTGCCACGCGTTCATATCCAAGAATTTTGCGGATTTTTACCTTTGAAATACAGCATACAAGGCGATACTTTTCTAATCACACAAGACAAACAAGATTCTATGCGTGAAATCGATTTGGGGATTAAAAAAAGCGGAATCTATATCTATGCAGAAAATGCGAAAATATCACAATATGCAAAAGAAAAATTAGCAAAATTTGTAGATAAACTCATAGAGATGATAGAGATTGAAAACAAATATCACAAAATAAATGAAAATGATTTGATAATGCTTTTAGAATGTGAATCAACTGCACTAAATTTTATGCGTGAAATTTTACAAAAAGAAGCAAAATTTGTAAAAGAATTACGCCCTGATGTTGTAAAATCGTGGAAATATTACAACAAATTTGAAAAAATGTGTGCAGAAAGTAATATCACAAAAGATTAGAGTTTTTATCAATAGATTTGTGTTTTGTGGTGTCCTTTTTTGTCGCTAAATGCACTTATGATTTTACACAAATCGCACTAACATATATCCCCAAAATCCTAGCGCACAAAGTAGTATAATCACATAGATTTTTTTAGAGCCAATCACGCCACAAAGCTGATAGTCACATAAATTAGTGCAAACGGCAAGGGCAAATAATGATCAATGCTAGTAATCTCTGCATTACCCCCATATCTAGCCATTTATCAAACCAAAGATATACAAACAAACATCAGCAGAAAAATACCACGAATACCACGCTTTCACGCTTTTATCGCCTTTTAAAAAGCGACTTTTAAATCTTTTTGACAAACTAGAAATTTCTACAAATCCAAAAAGACTATGGGTTAGATTCTACTTTTATAAATGAGATTTTTGCCACACTAAACGCCAGAGCAAAAAACGGGATTTTTGATATAAATCATATTAAAAAAGCTTTTACAACCAAAATTTAAGCCGTAATTTTATGTACAATCTTTAAGCAAATTAGAATCTTAATCGTAAAGAATGTGAGAAAACTTCTAAAATGCAAGGCAAAAATGAAATAAATGAGCACAATTTTTTGATATAGATTTTGGTCGCAAAGTGTATAAAAAATTTGTTTCGCTATGTTTGCAAATGCAAGCAGAATGTAATATGCAAAATGCAATATGCTAAGTTTAGATTAAATAAATTTAGAGACATTAAAAAGGGTGTTTTGCCGCATTTCAAAGAAGCAGAATTTAGATAGTCATCACTAAATTAAAGGGCAAGATTTGCATAAAATCTTGCTAAATAAAAATGATAAAAAACTAATCTCCCAACTTGTGTTTAGCTAAACAAATAGATTCTAAATACGACAAAGCAAAGGCTTAAATATTGTGCCAAGCGTTTTGTGTTTGTTTTTGCATTGTGGATAAGGTAAGCAAATACGACTATTTATAAAAATCTTGCTATAATGCAAACCCAAAAATAAAAAACCTTGCAAAGCATAAACACCATTTATCGTTATTACGCAATATTTTGGTGCAATATTTTGCACGGCAAAACTTAGACAAAATATATACGGAGAATCCCAAATGAATAAAACGCACGCTTCCACCGCAAACAAAACCACCAACAAACCCGCAAACAACGCAAAAACACTCACAGAATCCACCACAAAAAGCACAACAACAAAAACCACAAAAAACATAAAAACCACAAAATCTAGCACAAAAGATTTTGCAAAATCCACTTCAAAACCTGCCACAGCACAAAACACCACCGCAAAAAATTCCACCTCAAAAAGCAACGCCAAGCAAAACAAAAACCTCATCATCGTAGAATCCCCAGCCAAAGCCAAAACCATAAAAAATTTTTTAGGCAATGGCTATGAAGTCATCGCTTCTAAGGGGCATATCCGTGATTTGCCAAAATTTTCCTTTGGAATCAAAATAGAACATAAACACTTCACACCCCAATACACCATAGATGACGGGCACAAAGACATCGTAGCACAGATAAAAACGCTTGCCAAAAATGCAAAAACCACTTACATAGCAACCGATGAGGACAGAGAGGGCGAGGCTATCGGCTACCATATCACGCAGGCGATAGATTCTAGCAAGGCACTCTCAAGCTACCCTAGAATCGTATTTCACGAAATCACAAAAACAGCCATAGACAACGCCCTAGCCAATCCTAGAGAAATCGATATGGACAAAGTCAATGCCCAGCAAGCAAGGCGACTGCTAGATAGAATCGTAGGATTTAAGCTAAGCGGGCTAATCTCTAGCAAAATCTCAAAAGGGCTATCCGCAGGGCGAGTCCAGTCCGCCGCTCTAAAAATCATCATCGACAAAGAGCGCGAAATCAAAGCCTTTGTCCCGCAGGATTTTTTCACTATTAGCGCGAATTTTGGCAGGGCAAAATCTAGCGAGGCAAAATCTAGTGAGGTAGAATCCGAGCTAATAATCTATCAAGGCAAAAAACTACAAAAACTTGACATTAGCTCACAAAAAATGGCTGATGAAATGCTAACCCACCTAAAAAGCACCACCTACACCATAGCCCAAATCGCTAGCAAAGAAAAAAAAATAGCCACCCCGCCACCATTTATGACTTCCACCCTCCAGCAGTCCGCCTCATCAAATCTAAGCTACTCTCCCACGCGCACGATGGGCATCGCCCAAAGACTATATGAAGGCGTCCCAACAGACAAAGGCACTATGGGTATCATCACTTATATGCGAACCGATAGCCTAAACATCGCCAAAGAAGCAAGTGAGGCTGCTAGGACACACATAGCCAAAATCTATGGGGAAAAATATGTCCCACAAAAGCCCAAAATCTATGCTAGCAAATCAAAAGGTGCGCAAGAAGCACACGAAGCGATTCGCCCTACAAATATCGATTTTCCCCCCCAAATCGCTGCAAAATACCTAAAACCAGATGAGCTAAAACTTTACACTCTTATTTACAATCGCTTTTTAGCCTCCCAAAGCCAAGATGCCATCTATGAAACCCAAAGCGTGAGTTTTGTGAGCGATTTTAGAGAGCCAAGCGAGTTTCGCGCAAACGGCAGGAAGCTAATCTTTGATGGATTTTATAAAATCTTAGGCAATGATGACAAAGACAAACTTTTGCCAGAATTTACAAAAGGCGAGGCAATCAGCCCAAATGAAATCAAAGCCACCAAGCACACCACCGAGCCACCTGCGCGATATAGCGAAGCTAGCCTTATAAAGACGCTAGAATCACTAGGCATAGGTCGTCCTAGCACTTATGCTCCGACCGTTAGCCTGCTAGTAAATAGAGAATACATTACCATTACAAATCGCGCACTAATCCCGCAAGATAGCGCATTTAGCGTGATAGAGATGCTAGAAGCGCATTTTAATGAAATCGTAGATAGCGCATTTAGCGCGGGAATGGAAGAAAAGCTAGATTCTATCGCGCTAAAACAAGCCTCGTGGGAAGATGTGCTATGGGATTTTTATGAGCCATTTATCGCTAAAATCGAGTCGGGCAAAAGCAATATCGCTAGCCAAAAGATAGCAAAACTCACAGGCGAATCCTGCCCAGAATGTGGCAAAGAGCTAATCGTGCGAAAATCGCGCTATGGGGAATTTACAGGGTGCAGTGGCTATCCAAAATGCAAATATATCAAAAAAGAATCTAGCAATGAAACAAACCAAGAATCTAGCATAGATGAGGCAAATGGCGTGTGCGAAAAATGCGGAAAACCAATGGTAAAAAAGATGGGCAAAAGAGGGGAGTTTCTAGCCTGCAGTGGCTATCCGCAATGCAAAAACGCAAAATCCCTAAACGGAGAAAAAAAAGAAGCCACCATAATAGAGGGCATAGCCTGCCCAAAATGTGGCAAAGAATCTATCGTGCAGAGAATGAGTAGGCGTGGGGCGTTTTATGGTTGCAAAAATTATCCCAAATGCAAATGGACTTCCCCGCTAAAACCCACAAACGCTAAGTGCGAAAAATGCGGAGGAATGATGGGCGAAAAATCCCTAAAAAGTGGCGAATTTTTGGAATGTATAAAATGCAAAAACAGGATTGAAGCATAAGATTTTGACATTTTGCCTGCAATGGCAAAATGCTCTCATACGAAGCGAAGTATCCAAAATCCACTCTCCATTGCGTAGGATTTTGTCTTTTTGTTCCCCCTCCCTTAGCACAAGGGGGCTTAAGTGGTGGGTTTTGTAATTGTAAGCGGATTTTATAAAGTCCGCGTGGCAATCTAGTTTTTTTCGTCATTGCGAGCGGATTTTGAAAAAATCCGCGTGGCAATCTATTTATTAGTTTTATCAAAAGCGTGTTTTTAGCATTTTATAGCGATAGATTGCCACGAAAATCCTAGCGGATTTTTTCGCAATGACAAAAAGCAGTGATTTGGATTGCTACGATTTTAGCCTTTTTGACAAAATCGCAAAATCTTGCAATGGCAACATTTGACAGCACTTCTTGTCATATTGAGGTTTTTGAAAAAGCCAAAATTTTTCTAAACTTCAAAACACAAATAAAAACATTTTACTTCATACTACTTGCCTCACGCTACGCATTTTGCCAAATATGTCAAAAATAAAGTATGGCAAATATTAAAGTATAGAAAACATACAAAAATCCACAAAATTCACAAAAAAACCACAAAATCACTATCCCGCAAAATCCGCATATTAACACTTTTTTTGTAGTATCGTTTTTTCTTGCAAAAACGCTTTTTGATAAAGCGCAAAATCTACAAAAGAGCAAAAATGAAAAAGAAAATCATCGCCTGTGTTGCTAGCTGTGCTAAGCGTGGGTATGGCAAGTGCGTAGTATATCGGTGGAGCGTATGCAGTGCTTGTTGATTGCTCGTGGGGGCAATACGGCTATGAGTATGGAAATATCGGCACATACAAAGATAGCAATGGCAGATTTTACCAAGTGTTTTTTGGGAACAATTATTGCCAATACTAAAAATAAAAGGAGCAAAGATGAGAAAATTTGGTAGTAAAGTAGTTTTAGTATGTGGAATCCTAGCAAGTGTGCTAAATATGGGAATATGTAATAAATATGATGAGATGTGTGGTGGTATAGGCATATCAAAATGTATTAGCTTTTATGAATCCTCTTGTAAAAAGGGGAATCTTGTGGCTTGCGCAGGTTTAGATGATAGTAATATTATTGATAAAGTTACCTTTGAGAAGAAAGTTTGTCTAAGTTATAATGGTTCTGTTATCGACTCTGTTAAAAAAGTTATAAAAGATTTAAAAGAGATAAAAAGCTTCATACCTAACTCCGTTGATAGCCAAAAAATTCATAAACACTTGGCTTATGGCATCTTAGAACTAGAAATATTTCTAAAAAATCAAACACAACAAACAAAAGAATGGCAATCAGAAAAAATGAAAATGGAGAAAAAAATTTTAGCGCGTTGCGCAGGGGTAGGCGATTTATTATGGGATACGGACATAAATGAGAGCATACAATACTATAAAAAAGCCTGTGATTATGGATATAGCAAGTCCTGCGAGACTTTGGGAAATATATATCAAGACGATAAAAGCGTGTCGCCCAATTATTTACTTGCATTAGAATACCACGAAAAAGCCTGTGATTTGGGGGTTAAAGACTCTTGTGATAAATATATACAATTACGAAAGCAATCTAGCAATGATAATAACCCATAAAATAAAATCTAGGCTAAGCCTCGCTTTAAGCGGTTTTTTCTTAGCAACCTTAACAAAAATTCCTAAAATCCGCATTTTATTTATGCTATTTTTGTCAAAGAAAAATGCCAAAAATGAGAAAATCTAGGCTAGATTCCCGCACCATATTTTTTTTAATCCCCCAAATCAAGCCAATGTAAAAATACTTAATCCAACGCCACTGCTTTTTCAAATTCTAATGCTTTTTGATGTTTGGCTGAAGTGATGATTTCATACGCGCTCTCATCGCTAAGTAGCTTTTGGGTAAGCATAGAGTTTAGCTTGTGGCTACCTGCAAAAGATACATAGCTACCAAGCAGAGGAATCCCAAGTATCGCCATATCGCCGATAGCATCTAAAATCTTATGGCGGACAAACTCTTCGCTATATCGCAAGCCTTCTTTATTCATTATCCCTCTTTCATCTAGGACTATGCAGTTGCTTAGATTTCCTCCTTTGCCAAGCCCTATGGAGCGCAGATAATTCACCTCTTGCAAAAAGCCAAAAGTCCTAGCTTTGGCGATTTCCTCGCGATAGGTTTTGCGAGAAAATGCAAATTTGTATTGCTGTTTGCCTATGGCTGGGTGGCTAAAATCTATCGCAAAATCAAACATCGTTTTTTCGCTGGGCTCTAAGCGGACAAATTTATCCCCATCGCGCACTTCAAGCGGTTTTTTTATCATCACAAGTTCTCTAGCTTCATCAAATTCTGCAATCCCTGCTTCATCAAGTAGCATACACCACGCGATAGAGCTTCCGTCCATTATGGGGATTTCTTCATTATCGACATTGATTTTTAGGTTGTCAATCCCATAGGCATATATCGCGCTCATCAAATGTTCAATCGTAGAGATTTTTGCCTCCCCCTTGCCGATTACCGTTGCCATAGTCGTGTCAATGATAGATTCTGGTTTTAGCGGGATAGATACGCCCAAATCGCTACGATAAAATACGATTCCGCTATTTGCGCTTAGTGGCTCTAACTCTAGCTTTACAGGCACGCCTTTGTGAAGTCCTATGCCTGTTAATTCTACTTTTTTCTTTATGGTTCGTTGTTTCATTTATATCCTTTGTGGTAGTTTATGATAATTTTTGTTCGTTGTTTTTTCTTGTATTGTATTGCAAGTTTTCAAGTTTGTCGCAAACTTGCGCGATTTCTTAAGCGATTTGGCTTATTTTGATACGCTTTGTGATATTTGGTTTGCTAGAATCTACTTTTTTAAAAAATATCTTTTATGGAAAAATTTAAGCCACTTTTGATGATGATTTTTAGTTTGTCATTTGCGTTTATTCTAGCGAGCATATCGGCATTTAGCTTTTCTCCGTTAAACAAAATATACCCTGATTTTAGCCTGCGCAAAATCAAAAATTCTCCCTCCACTTCTAGCACCCCATAGCAGTCGCCAAACACCGTTGCGCTACCTTTTGTGCTGATTTTTGCACCGCTTGAGATATCTCCTAAAATCTGCAAAGAGTTGGATTCTATGATTTCCTCCCCACTTCGCACTTTGTGGATAATCTTTGGAATCTTTGTAGCGATTGGGGCGTTGGCATTGTTGGTATCGTTGGCATTGTTTGATGGGGGGTTTTTTTGGGTTAGATTTTTTGGTGTGGCTAAATAAGGATTTTCTCTTAGATTTTGGGCAGTGTTTGGGCTAGATTGCGTGGTTGGCTTGCTTTGCTCATTTAGCAAATCTATGTCGTCTTGGTTAGGCTTTGTGCCTACTACGCCTATGAAATAGCATAGATTTAGCTCTTTTAGAATGGATTGCAAGCGTGCTGAAATGGGGGATTTAAAATTGATTACAAAGCGAGTTAGCAATATCTCGTTTTTTTGTAAAAATTTGATAATATCCTCTTCGTCTTGCTCTTCTAAAACAATCACTCGTTGGTTGTGTTGCCTTGTTTTCAATGTAGCTCCTTATGCGGATTTTGGGTAGATTTTGCCTAGATTTTGTTATGTTTTTGCAAAATCTATTTGGCGTTTATATTTGGCAGTGCTAATTTTGTTCCAAATCCATAGGATTTTCGCCTTGTCGCTCTATGCTTAATGCCGCGTTTTCAAAAATATCTAAGATATTATTTTTTATCCATTTTGAATCCACCCATTCAGCCACTCTCACAGCCACCCCACCTACCAAAATCCCAAAATGCAAATGGTCGCCAAATGCCCAGCCACTCTGCCCTGTAAGCCCCAAAATCTCCCCTTTTTTTGCCGTCTCTTTTTCGGCTTTTTGCAATTCTTGCAAATGAGAATATAGGCTTACTAGCCCAAAATTATGCTCTACTAAAATGGTTTTGCCATATACGCCTAGCTGGCGTGATAGGGCGATTTTGCCGTCATTTGACAAATGGATTTTGTCATTTTTTACGCTTGCCATATCGATTCCTAAATGCAATGATTGGCTTGTTTGTTTATCAGGCGCGATATAAGTCCTAGCATCGCCAAATCTCCCAACCGTGCTATATCCTTTTAGCGGAGCGAAATGCTCCCAAGCAGGCTTAGATGAGATAGATTTTGCCCTCTCTTGCGCTGCTTCTTGCAAACTTTTGGTTATTAGGCTATCATCTTCGGTGCGAATCGTTTCATTTATGTATTTAAATTTTTCAAAATTATCCTCCATATCGGCTGGGAAACTCCGCCCAATGTCGCTAATAAGCGAATCTAATTTATTATTTAGAAAATCCTCTTTTAGAATGATAGTGGATTTTGAATATCGTGGGGCGTTATCTTTGATAAATGGCACGGTCATTTTGCGTGAGTTGTAGCCAGAATCCCGCACAAAAATACTTGCGCTAAAATTTTTGTTTTCTATCCCCCAAGCCATAAGCGTGGCATAATAGCCTTTTTTCATAAAGGGGTAGGGGGTAAATTCTTGCGTGCCATTGCTGATAATAAGCTCTTTTATGTCTATGCTATCGATGTGAAAAACCACAAGCGCGCTACCACCATAGCTGATTTTGTTTGAATGAGAAATAATCGTAATTACGGGCTGTTTGGTGTTTATGGTTAGTTGTAGATTTTTCTTTGTGGTGCTTCCGCTAAAAAGATTTGCATTGCTCCAATCCGTGATGCAAATCTCATAATTTATCGTGGTTTTATCAGGCAGTGCTACTTCAGGCTGTGGCAGCCATATTTTTAGTTTTTTTGGTTTATCCACTACGGGTTCTTTTTTGTCAAGCACGGTAAGTCCGCTTTGGGTGCGCGCTTTTATGGTGTAGGATTTTATCCCGCTCGCACTTTGGGCTAAAATGGCGATTTGTTTGCTTGGATTCCACACGCTTTTGTCTTCGATAGGGACGGCTTTTGTGGGGTCTAAGTAGAGATAGACTTTGGTTTGGGGTGGATTATTGCTAAACAAATCAAGCGAATAAACATAAAATCCCAAAAGTAGCAGGGCAAGTGTGGTTAGAATCTTTGCAAAATTATTCATATTTGCCCCTTGATTTGGGCTTTTGCTTCTCTCTAGGCGCATTGTTTTCTCCCCCATTGTTTATTGCCCCCCCCCCGTAATATTTGCTTAGTCTTTATAGATTCTGCATTGTCGGCACTCGGGGCTATCAAAAAAAATTTTTTGTGCATTTTGTGTTGCATTTTTTGGATTTTGCTTGCGGGTGTTTGGATTTTGCGCTTGCCATACGCCCAGCTTTTTAACGCTTCTTTTTTCATTGTTACTCCGTTTTTTTTTGTGTTTTGTGTTTGGTTTTTTTGTTTTTGTGCTTTTTTCCTTCGTTTTTTTTATTTTTTAAGAGAATCTAAAATTTGCAAAATCCAAAATCAATCAAAATCAATCAAAACCAAATAATGTAGATTTTTGCATTTTATTTTATGCGATTTTTTTTTTTTTGCAATTTTAGCGCGATAAAATCTACAAAACTTCGCGTGGGTCGGCTATCTTGCCATTGATTGCGGAGTAGGCTACTACGGCTGAATTTGCCAAAAATACTTGAGAATTGCGCGAACCCATTCGCCCGATAAAGTTGCGATTTGTCGTGCTGATACATTTTTCATTATCACCCAAAATCCCCATATATCCGCCAAGACAAGCCCCACAAGTGGGGTTTGATATGAGTGCGCCTGATTCTAGTAAAATGTCGATAAAGCCTAGTTTGTGCGCGGCTTTGTAGATTGCTTGCGTCCCGGGGGTTATGATTAGCCTTACATCGGGGTGGATTTTTTTGCCTTTGAGGATAGAGGCTGCGATTTGCAAATCGCTTAAGCGTCCATTCGTGCAACTACCGATAAATGCTTGGTCGATTTTTATGTCATCTTTTGTGGCTTGGCTGATAGGCTTGCCATTGCTTGGCAAAAATGGATATGCTACAAGTGGCTCTAGTGCGTCTATGTCTATTTCTAAGGTTTTTTCATAGCTTGCACCATCATCGCTTGCGTGAAATACGGGCTTTGCCCTTAAACTACCATTTTCCCTCTCCCTAGATTCTAAAAACTCTTTTGTGATTTCATCAGGCGCGATTATGCCATTTTTTGCCCCCGCTTCTATCGCCATATTGCATAGCGAAAATCTATCGTCCATACTAAGCAGGCTTATGGCTTCGCCTCCAAATTCTAACGCCTGATAAAGTGCGCCATCTACGCCTAATTTTCGGATAACTTCTAAGATTAAATCTTTGCCATAGATTCCCTTTGGCATTGTGGTTTTTTGTGCGTTATTTTTGTTTTTTGTTGTGTTTTTTGTGTGGAAATTTACCTTGATAGAGCGAGGCACTCTAAACCAATTTTTGCCCGTTATCATTGCGTATGCTAAATCTGTGCTACCAAGCCCCGTGCTAAACGCTCCTAACGCCCCGTGCGTGCAGGTGTGAGAATCCGCACCGATGATGACATCGCCACTCACTACCAAGCCTTTTTCAGGCAAAAGCGCGTGCTCGATGCCCATATCTCGCTCATCAAAATAATGCTTCAAATTGTGCTTTTTTGCAAAATCGCGTGAGATTCTAGCTTGATTTGCAGAGAGAATGTCTTTGGCGGGGATATAGTGGTCCATTACGATACAGAAATTATCGGGGTTTGCAAGTTTTTTTGCGCCTGATTCTTCAAAGGCTTTTATGGATATGGGCGTGGTGATGTCATTGCCAATCACCATATCAATGTTTGTTTCTATGATTTCATCGGCATAGACGCTTTTGCCACAATGATGAGAAAAAATTTTTTCTGTGATAGTTTGGGGGGATTTTGGTTTTGACATTTGCAGATTCCACCTTTTTAGTGTTTTTTGTAGTTTAATTCGATGATTTTAGAGGGTTTTTGTGATATTTTGGCAAACATTTGTTTTTGGAATGTTTTTGGAAATTTGTGTCTTAACTCATTTGGATTTTGCAATAACGACTTAGCGTCTTTGTGTCGCTAACAACGCTATTTTAACGCCATTTTTCAAGTATAGCGCAAATGCAAAATGCCAATCTTTAGAATCTAGTGGAAATTTTTTGCAAACAAAACTATAATTAAAAACAAATTAAATTATGCTTAAAATGTGCTTATCTAGCAGTTTTTAATTGTTTTTAATCTAATGTTGTTTTATTGTGGTGGTTTTTGCATTTTTGATTGCATTTTTTATTGATGATTGATTTGATATTGTTTGGTTTGGTTGTTATTGTGGTTTTTTAAAAAAATATTACCAAATGTAACAACTTGCAGAAATATTGCGTAAAATCCGTATTTTACCCTTGACAAAAAAGACATAATTTGTATATAATCGCAGTTTTCTTTAATGAAACCTCACACCAAACATTGCCAAAAATACGGAACATACACGCAAAAACGATACTTTAGAATCTCTAAAATAAAACTTAGATTTTGCGCTTTTTATGCTGGTTTAGCTCAGTTGGTAGAGCATCTGCCTTGTAAGCAGAGGGTCGGGGGTTCAAGTCCCTTAACCAGCTCCATTTTACAACCACAAACAAATAGAGAATCTATCTCATTTGGCGTTTGACCAGTTTTTGCTGTTTTGGTGAGTTACTCAAGTGGCCAACGAGGGCAGACTGTAAATCTGCTGACTATGTCTTCCGTGGTTCGAATCCACGACTCACCACCATCTTAGATTCTTGTTTGGATTCTAGGTGTGGTAGCCAAAATGGTATTTGCGGGAATAGCTCAGTTGGCTAGAGCATCAGCCTTCCAAGCTGAGGGTCGCGGGTTCGAGCCCCGTTTCCCGCTCCACCTCTGGGAGCTGAATAAATGCTTTCATTTACTCGCACACTCCCAAAGTTTTTAAAAGCCCATATAGCTCAGTGGCAGAGCACTTCCTTGGTAAGGAAGAGGTCGGCGGTTCAATCCCGCTTATGGGCTCCAGTTTTTCTCGTCATCTTAGTTTTTGTGATATTTTTTAAAGTTTTTTAGCTTTTTATAAAGAACTTTAAGATAAAATCCAAGACTTTGAAATTTTTTTAAGGAGATTCTTATGGCAAAGGAAAAATTTGTCAAAAATAAGCCCCATGTAAATATTGGGACTATTGGGCATGTAGACCACGGCAAAACAACACTAAGCGCGGCTATTTCAGCTGTTTTATCAACTAAAGGTCTTGCAGAAATGAAAGACTATGATAAGATTGATAACGCACCTGAAGAGCGCGAAAGAGGGATTACCATCGCGACTTCTCACATAGAGTATGAAACAGAAAATCGCCACTATGCACATGTGGATTGTCCCGGGCACGCTGACTATGTAAAAAATATGAT
The DNA here is from genome assembly GCF_053654535.1 of Helicobacter sp. T3_23-1056. Lineage (NCBI taxonomy): Bacteria > Pseudomonadati > Campylobacterota > Epsilonproteobacteria > Campylobacterales > Helicobacteraceae > Helicobacter > Helicobacter sp. T3_23-1056. The sequence goes on from NZ_JBSIUU010000002.1 coordinate 111,260, forward strand.
TACAGGTGCGGCACAAATGGACGGTGCGATTTTGGTCGTATCAGCAGCAGATGGTCCTATGCCTCAAACTAGAGAGCATATCTTGCTATCTCGCCAAGTAGGCGTTCCATATATCGTTGTTTTCTTAAATAAACAAGATATGGTGGATGACCAAGAATTGCTTGATTTGGTAGAAATGGAAGTGCGCGAATTGCTAAGCCAATATGAATTCCCCGGTGATGCTACACCTATCGTGGCTGGCTCTGCGCTAAAAGCACTTGAAGAAGCAAAATCTGGCAATATAGGTGAGTGGGGCGAAAAAGTCCTAAAACTTATGGCTGAAGTCGATGCGTATATCCCAACACCTGAGCGCGACACTGAAAAAACTTTCCTAATGCCTGTTGAAGATGTATTTTCAATCGCAGGTCGTGGGACGGTCGTTACAGGGAGAATCGAGCGCGGTGTAGTAAAGGTGGGCGATGAAGTAGAAATCGTAGGAATCCGAGACACACAAAAAACTACCGTTACAGGCGTGGAAATGTTTAGAAAAGAGCTTGACAAAGGTGAAGCTGGCGATAATGTCGGAATCCTTTTGCGCGGAACAAAAAAAGAGGAAGTCGAGCGTGGTATGGTGCTTTGCAAACCGGGCTCTATCACTCCGCATAAGAAATTTGAAGGCGAAGTGTATGTTCTATCAAAAGACGAAGGCGGAAGGCATACGCCATTTGTCAATAACTATCGCCCACAATTTTATGTGCGCACTACCGATGTAACAGGCTCAATCACTTTGCCTAGCGGTGTAGAGATGGTTATGCCCGGTGATAATGTAAAAATCACAGTTGAGCTTATTAACCCAATCGCACTTGAAGAAGGGACACGATTTGCTATCCGTGAAGGTGGTAGGACTGTTGGTGCTGGCGTTGTAAGCAAAATTATCGAGTAAGGCTAAAAAATGGCAAAAGGCAATGTGGTAAAGATTGGCTTGAAGTGTTCGGAGTGTGGTGATATAAATTACAGCACAACGAAAAATGCCAAGACAAAGACAGAAAAACTGGAGCTTAAAAAATTCTGCCCTCGGCTTAACAAACACACTATTCACAAAGAAGTTAAGCTAAAAAGCTAGAAATTTTATAGAATCTACTTGAGCGCAAGTCGAACGCAGGATTCAAGTAGATTCTCTAGCTTTGAAGGTCAGTAGCTCCAATGGTAGAGCATCGGTCTCCAAAACCGACTGTTGGGGGTTCGAGTCCCTCCTGACCTGCCATTTGCATTGAGCTAATCAAACAAAATAAAAAGACTAAGGCTAAACAATAATGAAAAAGATAGTTTCTTATTACAGAATAGCAAAAGAAGAGCTATTTAAGGTGATATTTCCTACCAAAGAGCAAATTCGCAACGCGCTTATTTCTGTTGTGGTGGTTGTCTTTGTCATTGCATTGTTTTTAGGACTAGTTGATTTGATTTTGTCTGCTTCTGTATCTAGTATTTTATAGAAACCTTAGGAGACTTATATGTCGTTAAGCTGGTATGCTATACAGACTTATTCTGGTAGCGAACAATCCGTCAAACGAGCTATTGAAAATTTAGTCGAGCAATATCAAATCCAAGATAGACTAAAAGAAATCATAGTGCCTACCGAAGATGTTTATGAGATAAAAAATGGTGTCAAAAAGGTAAGCGAGCGGAGCTTGTATCCGGGCTATGTATTTATCAATGTTGATTTGGACACTTCGTTGTGGCATACGATTCAGTCGTTGCCAAAAGTGAGTGGATTTATCGGCGAAAGCAAAAAACCCACACCACTTGGAGAGGGCGATATAGCTCATATTTTAGAAAAAGTCCAAAATCGTGCAGCACCTAAACCTAAAATTTCATTTGAGCAAGGCGAGGTTGTCCGCATAAATGAGGGTCCTTTTGCAAATTTTACAGGCACTGTTGAAGGCTATGACATAGAGCATAAAAAGCTAAAGTTGAATGTTTCTATTTTTGGTAGGAACACACCGATAGAAATACTATATTCACAAGTAGAGAAAATCATCTAAAGTTTCTTAACGATTAAAACTTCATTACGAAAGGTAGAAAAATGGCAAAAAAAGTAGTTGGAGAATTAAAATTGCAAATCCCAGCAGGCAAGGCAAATCCATCTCCGCCCGTAGGTCCAGCTTTGGGACAAAGAGGCATAAATATTATGGAATTTTGCAAGGCATTTAATGAAAAAACCAAAGATATGGGTAATTTTAATATCCCTGTGATTATTACCGTATATCAAGACAAGAGTTTTTCATTTATTACCAAAAAACCTCCTGTAACGGATTTAATCAAAAAAACTGCAAATATCACCAAAGGTTCTGATAATCCGCTAAAAAATAAAATAGGCAAGCTAACCTCCAAGCAACTTGAAGAAATCGCCAATACCAAAATGGAAGATTTGAATGCTAACGACATAGAAGCGGCAAAAAAAATAGTGGCTGGAAGTGCTCGCTCTATGGGTATTGAAATCATAGATTAGGAATCTACATTTTTAAGGAGACATAGGATATGAAAGTAGCAAAGAGAATCCAAAATCTATTGCAAAAAATAGATGAAAGCAAGTTTTATGACATAGATTCTGGGATTAGCACGGTAAAATCTCTTGCTTCGGCAAAATTTGATGAGACGGTGGAGATTGCATTGCGATTGGGAGTTGATCCTCGCCACGCCGACCAAATGATTCGCGGGGCTGTTGTGCTACCACACGGCACGGGTAAAAAAGTGCGCGTAGCGGTATTTGCCAAAGGTGCGAAAGCAGACGAAGCAAAAACAGCAGGGGCGGATATTGTGGGTGCAGATGATTTGGCAGAAGAGATAAAAAATGGCAACACAGATTTTGATATGGTTATCGCTACCCCTGATATGATGGCACTTGTGGGCAAAGTAGGTAGAATCTTAGGACCAAAAGGGCTTATGCCAAACCCAAAAACAGGCACCGTTACTGCTGATATAAGCAAAGCAGTTTCTAATGCCAAAAGCGGGCAAGTAAATTTCCGCGTAGATAAAAAAGGAAATATTCACGCTCCCATAGGCAAGGCTAGTTTCCCACAGGATAAAATCCGCGACAATATGCTAGAACTTGTAAAAACCATAAATCGCTTAAAACCATCTAGCGCAAAGGGTAAATTTATCCGTGGTGGTGCGTTGTCCTTGACAATGTCTCCTTCTGTAAAGATTGATACGCAGATTTTGATGGATGTAAAATAGGCAGGATAAAATCGACAACAAAGCAACGGCGTTGTCAAAAATGCAAAACAAGCCTAAAATCTAAATGTTTAAAAAAAGCGACTTAATGTTACTTAGAGATTTCACAATATGGTGGATATGGCTAGGATAACCTAAAGTTATAAAATTTCAAAATATTGACAAATGCTTAATGCAAGCAAGAAGCTAGATTCAAAACATAGATTAAAGCAAGAGTAGGCAATTATACGATTTAGATTGACAAAAACCAAAAAAAGAGGAGAATTCATTTATCTTAGACTGATGATTACAAGGGCTTTGTGCTTAATCGCTAGATTCTAGTTGCCTTGTATAAGTCTCGTCTGAAAGGAGGAAAGATGACAAAAACCCAAAAGCAAGAACTAATTGACGCTCTTACCCAAGAATTCAAAACCGCTAATGCTTTATTGCTATGTGATTACAAAGGCACAAGCGTTAAATCGTTAGAAGAGTTGCGCGCTTTAGCGAGGCAAGCGGGTGCGAAAGTCCAAGTGATAAAAAACACTTTGGCACGCATTGCGCTCAAAAATTCTAGTTACCCAGATTTAGATATTAAAGATACAAATATCTTTATTTGGGGGGAAGACCAAATTGCGCTATCAAAGATTGTTGTAAAATTTGCTAGCGCAAATGAAGCGAGTTTTTCTATTAAAGTTGGTTGCTTTGATGGCGAAAAAGTGGATAAATCCCATATTATCGCTGTTTCTAAACTACCAAGCAGAGAAGAACTCATCGGTATGCTTTTGTCAGTTTGGACTGCTCCTGCACGATATTTTGTTACAGGACTAGACAATCTAAAAAAGCAAAAAGAACAAAACTAACCATTTAAAAAAGGAGAAAAAATGGCTATCACAAAAGAAGAAGTCCTAGATTATATAGGCGGACTATCTGTCCTAGAGTTATCAGAGCTTGTAAAAGCATTTGAGGAAAAATTTGGCGTGAGTGCTGCACCCACAGTCGTGGCGGGGGCAGTAGCAGCAGGTGGCGGTGCTGGCGGTGGTGCAGAGGAAAAAACAGAATTTACCGTAGTCCTAGTCGAAGCAGGTGCAAACAAAATCGCTGTCATCAAAGCTGTGCGTGAAATCACAGGACTTGGGCTAAAAGAGGCAAAAGACGCTACTGAGCAAACCCCTCACACCATAAAAGAAGGCGTCAATAAAGATGATGCCCAAGCGTTTAAGAAAAAGCTCGAGGAAGCAGGCGCAAAAGTGGAAATCAAATAACCACAAAAGCGCGTAATGCTAGATATTAAGAGTTTGTATGCCTAGAATCTAATACATTCTAGGCTTTGAAAATACACCCTAAGAGATTTTAGATTTTTAGAATCATTAGATAGAGATTTTGCAAATAGCAAACTATAGATTAGGCGTGGCGTTTGGCTAAAATCTATGATTTTGCGATGACTTAAATGCTTAGCGTTTCAAATCGCACAAGTAAATATTATGGCTTAAACCACGCTATTTTACGCAATTCAAGTAAAGTAAAATTTGTAAATTTATCTAAAATCGTTAGATTCTACCCAAATGCCTAAAACTAGAATCTCTTAGGGTGTAGTTAAATACTTTTTCTAAGGATTACCAAATGTCAAAAACACAAGCCAAAAATAGACTTCGCATTGATTTTGCCAAACAGCAGGGCTTAGAAGTGCCAAATCTTTTGCTTTTGCAACGCGATAGTTATGATTCGTTTTTGTATCCAAGAGATGGCAAAGAGAGCGGGATAGAGAAAGTATTTAAGTCGATTTTCCCTATCCAAGACGCTCAAAATCGCATTACCCTTGAATACAAAAGCTGTGAGTATGGCAAGCCAAAATACACCATTAGAGAGGCTATGGAGCGGGGTATTACTTATGCGATACCTTTGAAGCTAAAAGTTGAGCTTATCCAATGGGAAAAAGACGAAAAAGGCGATAAACTTGCGCCAAAAGATAGAAAAGAGCAAAGTATTTTTGTGCGTGAGATTCCGCTTATGACCGACCGCACGAGTTTTATCATCAACGGCGTAGAGCGCGTGGTGGTAAATCAGCTACATAGAAGTCCGGGCGTAATTTTTAAGCAAGATGACACTGCTTCGACTATCAATAAACCCATTTATATGGGGCAGATTATCCCTGATAGAGGCTCGTGGCTATATTTTGAATATGATGCAAAAGATACGATGTTTGTCCGCATAAACAAACGGCGCAAAGTCCCAGCGACTATCTTTTTGCGTGCGCTTGGGTATAGCAAAATGGATATTTTAAAAATCTTTTATCCAAGCCTTGTTATCAAAGTCCAAAACGATGATTTTCTTATCAAATTTAACCCAGCAGATTTTGAGGGCAGGGTAGATTTTGATATAAAAGACATAAATGGCGAAATCATCGTGCCTTCAGGCAAAAGACTAAGCGCGAAAAAAGCAAAAGAGTTGCAAGAAAAAGGGCTTGAATACATACAATACCCCGCAAAAACCCTGCTAGGTCGCTATATTTTTGAGCCTATTATTGATAGCAAGAGTGGGGAGGTTATCCTTGATACGCTTACGCAAATCGATGAATCAAAGCTCAAAAAAATAACCGAACTTAAGCTAAAAGATTTTGTCATCATAAATGACATTGCAAGTGGCGTGGATAATTCCATAATAAACGCATTTATTGCGGAGACAGATTCTCTAAAACTGCTTAAACAAAGCGAAAAAACCGATGATGAAAATGAGCTAGCCGCTATTAGAATCTATAAAGTAATGCGTCCGGGAGAGCCCGTAACAAAAGAAGTTGCAAAGCAATTTGTCAAGCGATTATTTTTTGACCCTGAAGCGTATGATTTGACACGCGTAGGGCGAATGAAAATGAATCATAAGCTAGGCTTAAATGTGCCAAATTATGTAACCGTGCTAACCCACGAAGACATCATAGAATCCGCTCGCTACCTTATGGGCGTTAGAAATTGCAAAGAGGGCAGGCAGGGTAAATTTAGAATCGATGATAGAGATAATCTAGGCAATCGCAGAATCCGTGCCATAGGTGAGTTGCTAGCAAATGAAATGCACTCTGGGCTTGTCAAAATGCAAAAGGCGATTAAAGATAAGCTAACTACGATGAGTGGGAACTTTGATAGCATAATGCCGCAGGATTTGATAAATGCAAAAACTATCACAAGCACGATTATGGAGTTTTTCACAGGCGGACAACTTTCGCAATTTATGGACCAGACAAACCCGCTTAGCGAAATCACGCACAAACGCCGACTATCAGCACTTGGTGAGGGAGGCTTGGTAAAAGAGCGCGTAGGGTTTGAAGCGCGCGATGTGCATCCTACGCATTATGGTAGAATCTGCCCTATCGAAACCCCTGAAGGACAAAATATCGGGCTTATCAATACCCTCTCAACTTTCACGCGCGTGAATGATTTGGGCTTTATCGAAGCACCATATAGAGAGGTTGTAAATGGCAAGGTTACCGATGAAGTCGTCTATCTTACCGCTACGCAAGAAGATGGCAAAGTCATAGCCCCCGCAAGCACAAAACTAGATGCTAACAACAACATTGTGGATTCTCTTATTGAGACTCGTTGTGGTGGCGAAATCACTTTGCGAAAATCCGAAGAAGTAGAGCTGATTGACTTAAGTCCTAGAATGCTTGTGGGTGTAGCCGCTTCGCTGATTCCGTTTTTGGAGCACGATGATGCAAACCGCGCACTTATGGGCTCAAATATGCAACGACAAGCCGTGCCATTGCTAAAACCTGATGCCCCAATCGTTGGCACAGGGATTGAGCAAATTATCGCAAGAGATTCGTGGGAAGCGGTAAAAGCAAGACGAAGCGGGGTTGTTGAGCGTGTGGATTCTCGCAATATTTATATTTTGGGCGAGGAGGGCGATAGCGTCTATATCGATGATTATTCATTGCAAAAAAACTTGCGAACCAATCAAAACACCTGCTTTGCGCAACGCCCCATTGTCAAAAAAGGCGACAAAGTCCAAGCAGGGCAAATCATCGCAGATGGCGCAAGTATGGATAGAGGCGAGCTAGCGTTGGGCAAAAATATCCGCGTGGCGTTTATGCCGTGGAATGGATATAATTTTGAGGACGCTATTGTCGTAAGTGAGCGACTTATCAAAGAAGATGCTTTCACTTCAAATCATATCTATGAAAAAGAAATCGAAGCTAGAGAGCTAAAGCACGGGACAGAGGAGATTACTGCGGATATTCCCGGTGTGCGCGAGGAGGAAGTAGCACATCTTGATGAGAGCGGTATCGTGCGGATAGGCACTTATGTAACCGCAGGTATGATTCTAGTAGGCAAAGTCTCTCCAAAAGGCGAAGTGAAGCCAAGCCCTGAAGAGCGACTACTTCGCGCGATTTTTGGCGAAAAAGCTGGGCATGTGGTAAATAAATCGCTATATTGTCCTCCATCATTAGAAGGGACGATTGTTGATGTCAAAATCTTTACCAAAAAAGGCTATGAGCGCGATGCGAGGGCTGTGAGTGCGTATGAGCAAGAAAAATCTGCCCTTGATATTGAGCATCACGATAGACTTACGATGCTAAATAAAGAGGAGCTTTTGCGCGTGGGGCTTATGCTAAGCAAAGAGGAGCTAAGCGGAGAAGCTGAAGTGAATGGTAAAAAATACAAAAAGGGACAAAAAATCCCCAAAAATGAGATAACAAATATCAATCGTTTTGCGCTAACCACGCTTATCAAAAACTACCCCAAAGCTGTGCAAACAAAGTATGAAAAAATCAAATCAAGTTTCTTAGAGCAAAAAAAGACGCTTGGTGAGGAGCACGAGGAAAAACTCTCCATCTTAGAAAAAGATGATATTTTGCCAAGCGGTGTGGTAAAACAAGTCAAAATCTACATCGCCACTAAGCGCAAACTAAAAGTCGGCGACAAAATGGCTGGACGACACGGAAATAAAGGCATTGTAAGCACGATTGTGCCAATGGTAGATATGCCTTATACTGCTGATGGTGAGCCTGTGGATATTGTGCTAAATCCTCTAGGCGTGCCAAGTCGTATGAATATCGGGCAGATTTTAGAGACGCATTTGGGGCTTGTAGGCAAGAGGCTAGGCAAACAGCTTGAAGAGATTTTGGAAAATCAAAAAGCAAACTTCAAAGATGAGCTAAGAGCAAAAATGCTACAAATCGCAGAATCTAGCAACGAAAAAGACACAAAAATCATAGATTTTATCAAAAAATGCGATGATAATACCCTGCTAGAGTGCGCGAAAGATTGGGCAAGGGGCGTTAAGTTTGCAACGCCTGTGTTTGAAGATAGCACAATGAAAAAACTTGACACGCTCTTTGAGCTAGCAAAAATCGATATGGACGGCAAAGTCGAGCTATATGATGGCAAGACAGGGGAGAAAATCCGCGAAAAAGTCAATGTCGGCTATATGTATATGCTAAAGCTACACCACTTAGTCGATGAGAAAGTCCACGCACGAAGCACAGGACCTTATAGCCTTGTAACGCAACAACCTGTGGGCGGTAAAGCACTTTTTGGTGGGCAAAGATTTGGGGAAATGGAAGTATGGGCATTAGAGGCGTATGGTGCAGCACACACGCTAAAAGAAATGCTAACCCTAAAATCTGATGACATAAATGGACGCGAAAATGCCTACCGCTCTATCACTAGAAGCGAGCCTGTGGGAGAATCTGAAATCCCAGAGACATTCTATGTGCTAACAAAAGAACTTCAATCCCTAGCACTTGATGTCAATGTCTATGATGAGCAAACAACAGAAGCGATAAAATCTAATTCTTATGATGAAAGCGTGCTTGATGATAATGGCAAGCCAAGAGTGCTTGAAATCAAAGAGGATAAACGACCAAAAGATTTTAGCTCTTTTCAGCTCACGCTTGCTAGCCCGGAGAAAATCCGCTCTTGGAGTCGTGGTGAAGTCAAAAAACCAGAGACGATAAACTATCGCACGCTAAAACCCGAGAGAGATGGGCTATTTTGCACCAAGATTTTTGGACCTGTGCGGGATTATGAATGTCTATGTGGCAAATACAAAAAACCTCGCTACAAAGGAATGGTGTGCGAAAAATGTGGCGTAGAGGTTACAAGCTCCAAAGTCCGCCGCTCTAGAATGGGGCATATAGAGTTGGTTACTCCTGTGGCACATATTTGGTATGTTAGCTCCCTGCCTAGTCGTATCGGCACGCTTTTGGGCGTGAAAATGAAAGACTTAGAGCGCGTGCTTTATTATGAAGCATATATCGTAAGAGAGCCCGGAGAAGCATTTTATGATGATGCTTCTACAAAGCCTGTTTTAAAATATGATGTGCTAAATGAAGAGCAATTCCAAAACATTAACCAACGATTTGTAGATAGAGGATTTGTCGCGCAAATGGGTGGCGAAGTGGTGCAAGAGTTGCTATCCCAACTAGATTTAGCAGAGCTTGGGAAGTCATTAAAAAACGACATAAAAGAGACAAATTCTGAAGCAAAAAAGAAAACTATCATTAAGCGATTAAAAGTGGTAGAGAGTTTTCTAAATTCAGGCAATCGCCCAGAATGGATGATGCTAACCGTGCTTCCTGTGTTGCCACCAGATTTGCGTCCGTTAGTAGCCCTTGATGGTGGGAAGTTTGCCGTAAGCGATGTCAATGACTTATATCGCCGCGTGATAAATCGCAATCAACGGCTAAAACGGCTACTTGAGCTAGACGCACCTGAAATCATTGTGCGCAATGAAAAAAGAATGCTCCAAGAAGCTGTTGATGCGCTGTTTGATAATGGACGCAATGCAAATGCGGTAAAAGGAGCAAACAAACGCCCATTAAAATCCCTAAGCGAAATCATCAAAGGAAAACAAGGGCGATTCCGTCAAAATCTACTCGGCAAACGCGTGGATTTCAGCGGACGAAGCGTTATTGTCGTGGGACCAAATCTCAAAATGGACCAATGCGGATTGCCCAAAAATATGGCGTTAGAGTTATTTAAGCCTCATTTGCTTGCTAGATTAGAAGAAAAGGGCTATGCTAGCACGCTAAAACAAGCAAAAAAGATGATAGAGCAAAAAGTAAATGAAGTGTGGGAATGCCTCCAAGAAATCGTAGAGGGCTACCCCGTGCTATTAAACCGCGCTCCAACATTACATAAGCAGTCTATCCAAGCATTTCACCCCAAGCTAATCGATGGTAAAGCCATACAGCTTCACCCGCTTGTTTGCTCTGCGTTTAATGCGGATTTTGACGGCGACCAAATGGCAGTGCATGTCCCTCTTAGCCAAGAGGCTATCACAGAATGCAAAGTGCTAATGCTAAGCTCTATGAATATCTTGCTTCCTGCAAGTGGTAAGGCTGTGGCTGTGCCTAGCCAAGATATGGTTTTGGGGCTGTATTATCTAAGTTTAGAGCGCAAAGGCGTGAAAGGCGAGCATAAATTATTTAGCGATATTGACCAGATTATGGTTGCTATTGATGCGGGCGAGCTAGATATAAATGCTAAAATCCAAACCGTAATAGAGCGACAACCCGTTACGACTACCACAGGTAGAATGATTTTGCGCTCGATTTTGCCTGATTTTGTCCCTACAAATCTATGGAATCGCGTGCTAAAGAAAAAAGACATTAGTATCTTAATCGACCATGTCTATAAAGAAGCAGGTATCGGTGCGACAGCAAATTTCCTTGATAATCTAAAAAATCTAGGTTTTGCGTATGCGACAAAAGCGGGCATCTCTATCTCCGCAGCAGATATTATTATCCCTGATAATAAAGAATCTATCATTTCTGCTGCAAGGCAAAAAGTGCGAAAACTCCAAGATGAGTTTGAGCACGGAATCTTAACCGAAGCGGAGCGATACAATAAAACCATTGATATTTGGACAGAGGCTAGCAAAGAGCTTGGCGAAAAAATGAATACTATCATTGCCAAAGACAAAGATGGGTTTAACTCAATCTATATGATGGCAGATTCTGGTGCGCGTGGTAGCACAGCACAGATTCGGCAGCTATCCGCTATGCGCGGGCTTATGGCTAAGCCTGATGGCACGATTATTGAGACGCCTATTGTGTCAAACTTCAAAGAAGGGCTAAATGTGCTTGAGTATTTTAACTCCACTCACGGCGCAAGAAAAGGGCTAGCTGATACCGCGCTAAAAACTGCAAACGCAGGGTATCTAACGCGAAAACTAATTGATGTTAGCCAAAATGTCAAAATCTCAATGGAGGATTGTGGCACGCACGAGGGCATAGAGATTAGCGATATTATCGATGGCTCTGAATTGCTAGAATCATTAGAAGAGCGAGTGTTTGGGCGAGTGCTAGCAGCTGATGTGATAGACCCTATCACCAATGAAGTGCTATTTAGTGCTGAAACTCTCATAGATGAAAAAGCCGCACGCAGAATCATAGAGGCAAATGTAAAATCTGTAACGATACGAAATTCCGTTACTTGCAAAGCCCCTAAGGGAGTGTGTGCAAAATGTTATGGGCTAAATCTAGGAGAGGGCAAAATGGTGCGACCGGGCGAAGCAGTGGGCGTTATCGCCGCTCAATCAATCGGCGAGCCCGGCACACAGCTAACACTTCGCACATTCCATGTGGGCGGGACTGCTAGCAGAACCCAAGAGGAAAAAGAAATCCGCGCAGAAAAAGAGGGCTTTATAAGGTATTACAACCTTAAAACCTACAAAAACAAAGAGGGCAAAAATATCGTAGTAAATCGCAGAAATGCCGCCGTGCTAGTAGTCGAGCCAAAAGTAAAAGCTCCATTTGATGGGACTTTGCACATTGAAAGCGCGCACGATGAAATCGTAGTAACCGTAAAAAATGGAAAACAAGAGGCTAGATATAGCGTGCGAAAACGAGATGTCGCTAAGCAAAATGAGCTTGCAGGCGTTAGCGGAAGGCTAGAGGGCAAACTATATATCGCTCATAGCAGTGGCTACAAAGTCTCAAAAGGTGGCTCTATCATAGACATCGTAAAAGACGGCTGGAATGTCCCAAATCGTATCCCCTATGCTAGCGAAATCATCGCTAAAGACAATGCGCCCATTTCACAAAAAATATTCTCTAAAGAAAAAGGAATTGTGAAATATTATCTTTTAGAGGGCGACCATTTGGAGCGCAGACACGAAATCAAAGCAGGCGATATCATCAAAGAAAAAGGCATTTTTGCTGTGATTGCTGATGAGAATGACAGAGAGGCGACACGACACTATATCGCAAGAGAATCTAAAATCTTGCTAAATGATAATAGCAAAGTCGAGCCTGATTCTCTAATCGCAGAACCTGCGCAAAAAGCGGATAATCTAATCGCTACTTGGGATTCTTATAATACCCTTGTTATTAGCGATATTGATGGGGTTGTAAGTTTTGAAGATATTATCCCAAGCGTAACGGTAACCGAGCAAGAGGACAAGACTGATGGCAAGAAAAAGCTAAAAGTCAATGACTATATCCCCACAGGGTTAAAGCCATCTATCATTATTACAAATGATAAAGAAGTGAAGCGATACGCGCTAGAGCCAAACACTTCTATATCTGCTGAAGTCATAGAAGGTGGCAGTGTGTCTCGTGCGGATATTCTTGCAAAAACGCCAAAAGCCACGGTAAAATCGCGCGATATTACGGGCGGTTTGCCTCGCGTATCAGAGCTATTTGAAGCAAGAAAACCAAAAGATGCAGCCGTGCTTGCCGAAATCGATGGCATAGTTACCATAGGTAAGCCTATTAGAAATAAAGAGCGCGTGATTATCACAGCCCAAGATGGCAGGGTTAGCGAATATTTAATCGACAAAAACAAACGCATTCTTGCCTATGCAAATGAGTTTGTCCACGCAGGTGAGGCACTCACAGAGGGCGTTACTTCAAGCCACGATATTTTGCGCATCGGTGGAGAAAAAGAGTTGCTACGATTTATCGTAAATGAAGTCCAGCAAGTCTATCGAGGGCAGGGCGTAAATATCGCTGATAAACATATCGAAGTCATTGTTTCGCAGATGTTGCGACAAGTGCGCGTGATAGATTCTGGCGATACGAGTTTCATCGAAAATGACTTAGTTAGCAAGCGGCATTTCAAAGAGGAAAATGAGCGCACAATCAAAAACGGCGGAGAGCCAGCCATAGCCGAGCTTGTGTTGCTTGGTATCACGCGTGCGGCGATTAGTAGCGATTCTATCATTTCTTCGGCTTCTTTCCAAGAAACCACAAAAGTGCTAACAGAAGCAAGTATCGCTCAAAAGACAGATTTCTTAGAGGATTTAAAAGAAAATGTCGTGCTAGGTAGAATGATACCTGTTGGGACAGGCTTATACAAAGATAAACGATTTATCTTAAAGCCTAAGGAACAAGATTCCAAAAAAGCCCAATAAAACAAGCAAACTAAGAGAAAACAAAGATTAAATGTTGTAAAATCCTGCGTTTAATCTTTGTCAATCCAAAATCCAAAATAAACCAAAAAGAAAGGACACACATTGCCAACCATTAACCAACTCATTCGCAAAGAGCGAAAAAAAGTAACCAAAAAGACAAAGTCGCCAGCATTGGTAGAATGCCCGCAAAGACGAGGAGTATGCACACGCGTATATACCACTACGCCCAAAAAACCAAACTCCGCTTTGCGCAAAGTAGCAAAAGTGCGTTTGACAAGCAAATTTGAAGTTATTAGCTACATTCCGGGTGAGGGGCACAACCTCCAAGAGCACTCTATCGTGCTTGTGCGAGGCGGACGGGTAAAAGACTTACCGGGCGTGAAATATCATATCGTGCGTGGTGCGCTTGATACCGCTGGTGTGGCTAAGCGAACCGTATCTCGCTCTAAATACGGAGCAAAAAAAGCAAAAGCTGGGGCTGAAAAAAAATAGCCCACAACCGCATAACTACATAAGGAGAATCTAAATGAGACGAAGAAAAGCACCTAGCAGAGAGATTCTAGGCGACCCTATCTATGACAACAAAGTCGTAACGAAGTTTGTCAATAAAATGATGTATGATGGCAAAAAAAGCGTAGCGGAGAAAATCATCTACGCCGCATTTGCCAAAATAGAGGAAAAAAGTGGCGAAAAAGGAATCGAAATCTTTGAAAAAGCCCTAGAACGCGTAAAACCACTTGTAGAAGTGCGAAGCAGACGCGTAGGTGGTGCTACTTATCAAGTGCCTGTAGAAGTCCGTCCTGTGCGACAGCAGTCGCTTTGCATTCGCTGGATTTTGGAAGCCACTCGCAAGCGAAATGAACGCACAATGGTAGATAGACTAGCAAATGAGCTAATGGACGCTGCAAGCGATAAAGGTGCGGCGTTTAAGAAAAAAGAAGATGTGCATAAAATGGCAGAAGCAAACAAAGCGTTTGCACACTATCGCTGGTAAGCAAACCTACCTAAACTAAAGCCACAAAAAGGACAATAAAATGGCGAGAAAAACCCCACTAAACAAAATCCGCAATATCGGTATTGCTGCCCATATTGACGCGGGAAAAACCACTACAAGTGAGAGAATCTTATTTTATACAGGTGTTAGCCATAAAATCGGCGAGGTGCATGACGGTGCTGCGACAATGGACTGGATGGAGCAAGAAAAAGAGCGCGGGATTACGATTACTTCCGCGGCGACTACTTGCTTTTGGAAAGATTATCAAGTAAATCTTATCGACACCCCCGGGCATGTGGATTTTACCATTGAAGTAGAGCGTTCTATGCGCGTGCTAGATGGCGCAGTAGCGGTTTTTTGCTCTGTGGGTGGCGTGCAGCCACAAAGCGAGACCGTGTGGCGACAGGCAAACAAATACGGCGTGCCAAGACTTGTATTTGTAAATAAAATGGATAGAATCGGCGCAAATTTTTATAGCGTAGAATCCCAAATCAAAGAGCGACTAAAGGCAAACCCCGTGCCTATCAATATTCCAATCGGTGCGGAAGAAAACTTCAAAGGTGTCGTGGATTTGATTCAAATGAAAGCAATCGTGTGGAATGATGAGACAATGGGTGCAAAATATGACATTGAGGAAATCCCTGCGGATTTGCAAGAAAAGGCAAACTCATACCGCGAAAAGCTAATCGAAGCCGCCGCCGAGCAAGATGAAACGCTTATGGAAAAATATCTAGGTGGCGAGGAACTAAGCATAGATGAAATAAAGTTAGGCATAAAGCTAGGTTGCCACTCTATGAGTCTTATCCCTATGCTTTGTGGCTCTAGCTTTAAAAACAAAGGCGTGCAAACGCTATTAGATGCGGTGGTGGATTTTCTCCCTGCGCCCACAGAAGTAACCAACATAAAAGGCATAGACCCACAAAACAATGACGCAGAAATCTTTGTAGAATCTAGCGATGATGGCGAGTTTGCAGGGCTTGCGTTTAAGATTATGACTGACCCATTTGTAGGGCAGCTTACTTTCGTGCGCGTGTATCGAGGCAAACTAGAATCAGGTAGCTATGTGCTAAACTCTACCAAAGGCAAAAAAGAGCGCGTAGGGCGACTGCTAAAAATGCACTCAAACAAACGAGAGGACATAAAAGAAGTCTATGCGGGCGAAATCTGCGCATTTGTAGGGCTAAAAGACACGCTCACAGGCGACACGCTATGCGATGAAAAACGCCCTGTGATTTTGGAGCGAATGGAATTCCCAGAGCCTGTGATACATATCGCCGTAGAGCCAAAAACAAAAGCAGACCAAGAAAAAATGGCAGTCGCGCTAGGCAAGCTAGCCGAAGAAGACCCAAGCTTCCGTGTCAGCACCCAAGAAGAAACAGGGCAAACCCTCATCGGCGGTATGGGCGAGCTACATTTAGAAATCATCGTAGATAGGCTAAAAAGAGAATTTAGAGTAGAAGCCGAAGTAGGACAGCCACAAGTCGCGTATAGGGAGACGATACGCACAGAGGTTACCCAAGAGTGCAAATACGCCAAACAATCAGGCGGACGCGGACAATATGGACATGTCCATATCAAACTAGAGCCAAAAGAAGCGGGCACGGGCTATGAGTTTGTAAATGAAATCAGCGGTGGCGTAATCCCCAAAGAATATATACCAGCGGTGGACAAAGGTATCCAAGAAGCGATGCAAAGTGGCGTGTTAGCGGGCTATCCTGTGGTGGATTGCAAAGTGACGCTATATGATGGGAGCTACCACGAGGTGGATTCTAGCGAAATGGCGTTTAAAATCGCGGGTTCTATGGCGTTTAAAGACGCGTGTCGCAAGGCAAATGCCGTGCTACTAGAGCCACTGATGAAAGTCGAAGTCGAAGTGCCAGAGGAATATATGGGCGATGTGATTGGGGATTTGAATCGTAGGCGCGGGCAAATCAACTCAATGGACGATAGAATGGGGCTAAAAATCGTAAATGCTTTTGTGCCTTTGGCTGAAATGTTTGGTTACTCCACGGATTTGCGTTCGGCTACGCAGGGGCGTGGGACTTATAGTATGGAGTTTGACCACTATGGCGAAGTGCCAAACAACACCGCAAAAGAAATCATCGAAAAACGCAAAGGCTAGAATCTATAACGCTACTTTGTGTCAAAATAAAATGGAGGGGGCAAAATCTATATTTTTGACAAAACCTGCTTTTTTGACTTTTTTACAAAAGTCTTAAAATCTAACTTTGCGTGAAATCTATCTCAAAAATACAAAATCTTAAAAAAGGATATTTATGTTTGCCAACGCTTTATCACAAATGAAAAAAGATTCTTTCAAATCAAATGTCGTGCGGGGGGGGGGGGGTAAATAATAGCCCTTTAAAAGCATTTTTTAGATTCTTTATTATTCTAACCTGTGCTTGCGGAATCATATCTTTAGCAGTGAGTGATGAGCTAGATGAGCGATTGCAAAAGCTAGAGAGACAAAGAGAGGCACTGCAAGCCAAAATCCAAAAAGAAACACAAATCAAAGAAATAAAAGCACAAAAAAAGCGCGAAGCCCAAGAAGCAAGAGAACTAGAACAAACCAAAGCCAAAGAAAAACGCGCACAAAAAGAGGCTCTAAAAGAGGAAAGAAAAGCACAAAAAGAAGCCCAAGCTATAGAAGCTAAAATCCAAAAAGAAATCCAAGCCCAAACAAAAAAAGCACAAAAAGAAGCAAGAAAGTATAAGCCTAACGCATTCACAGATTTTACCACCTCACAAGAAACACAAGCTAATTTCACGCAAAACCCTAACCCCATAAGGCGCAAATACCAAAATCTACCTGCTTATCAATATAACACAAACCCAAATGATAGAAACGCGTGGTTTATAGCTATCACGCCAAATGCTAGTGCTATGGCAATAATGCTTAATGCTGCTTACCCTACTCTTTGGAATTTTGCATTGGGGGAATATGGCGTTGCATTTGAAAGCGGATATAATTTTGGCAAGGGTGCAGATAGATGGAGAGTGCATTTTGGACTAGGATATAAATGGGCGCGGAGCGTTGAGCGCGATGAGCGAGATGAATTATATGATTTACACACCATAACACATACGGTTGGACTAGATTGGACACCACGACTTGGTAGCTCATCGGTGAGAGGCGTGCTAGGATTTAGCAAATATTTTTCATATATGATTGATAAGGGATATGAAACTAGGCAGTATTATACCTATGACTCTCCGTCGTTTCCGTATTATAATTATAATTTACATAGCGAATCAATATCGCATATATTATGGATTGGAGTTAGCACAAGACTTGGATTTATCTTTGATATAAAGGAACATTTTTCCATAGAAATTGGCTCTAAGATAAATCTTGCCGTATCTTTACTTGGTTTTCTTAACCAACAAGCACAAGGAAGTTTTTATACAAGTCAAAATCGTTTCATTTTTGGTGCTTCTATACTAGGCTCTTTTGAGCAATACCTAAGCCTAGCGTATCGATTCTAAGCAAAATCTATTTTTGTAACTTCCACAAACAAAAATTATCAACATAGATTTTGTCAAAAACGATGATTTCTAAACCACAAAAATACAACACTAAAATCTAACAAACCCACAACAACTACACACAAAATAAAACAACCCATATTAAAATCTCAAAAGCGTGTTTTTTGGTATTTTGCAAAAATAGATTGCCACGATTTTGCAACTTCTTACGAAGTCGCAGATTAGTGGCAATCCACATTTTTATCGTCATTGCGAGCAAGGCTTTGCCTTGCGTGGCAATCTATTTGTTAGTTTTTGTCAAAAGTTTGTTTTTGGCATTTTATAGCGATAGATTGCCATGCATTATATTTTGCTAAAAAAGCAAAATATAATTGCTCGCAATGACGGGGCAATGCAAATTCTTGCAATAATAGAATTTCCCCCTCCCTTGCGGAGGGGGCTAGGGGGTGGGTTTTTTAGATTCCATTTCCACCAAAATGCCACTTCGTCATTGCGAGCGGATTTTGGCAAGTCAAAATCCGCGTGGCAATCTATATCCACAAAGCAAAAAAACGCGCTTTTTACAAAATCTAATAAAATAGATTGCCACGCATTTTAGATTTTGCAAAATCTAAAATGCTTGCAATGACGACAACTTTGTCATATTGAGCGGAGTGCATAGCACAAAGCGAAATAACTCCATTTTTGTCATATTGAGTTTTCGTTGATTTTAAGATACTTCGCTACGCTTAAGATTGCAAGCCGTTTTGTCATTGCGAAAAAATTTTTTTGTCCCCCCCCCCTCCCTCCCTTAGCACGAGTGGGCTAGGGGGAGGGTAGAATCTACGTTCATAAATTTCGCATCATTTGCATTTATCGCGTATTGATACCCACCCCCTTTATCCCCCTCCGCAAGGGAGGGGGACATTCTGTCATTGCGAGATTCTGCGGTAGCAGAATCGTGGCAATCTATTTCATTAGATTTGCCAAAATCGCGTTTTTGGCATTTTTGTAACGATAGATTTTGCTTGCGCAACTGCGCCCACTCGCGCTTACGCGCTGAATCGCTACTTCGTAGCTGTGAGCTTGTGCCACGCTTAACTAGCGTTTGCTCGCAATGATGATAAAAACCCCTCCCCCTTAGCACGATGAGCTAAGGGGGAGGGGTTTTTTAGATTTTGTCGCAGATTTTACCGCCGTCATTGCGATTTTTTGTGCAATATTTAACCCAATAAGGATTTTCGTCATTGCGAGACTTGCTTGCAAGCCCTGCATTTGTGCTAGCAAATTCGTGGCAATCTATTATTTGCGCATTGCAGTGTAGATTGCCACGCAAAATCTAGCGATTTTGCTCGCAATGACAAGGACAAACACGCCCCCTTTATCCCCCTCCGCAAGGGAGGGGGGACAAAAAGTGTGCGAATACGCAAGAGAGTGGAAAATTCTGTCATTGTGAGATTTTGCAATGCCGTCATTGCGAGCGTGGCTATGCCACGCGTGGCACAAGCCCACAGCTACGAAGTAGCGATTTAGCGCGTAAGCGCGAGTGGGCGCAGTTGCGCAAGCAAAATCTATATCCACAAAGCAAAAAAAACGCATTTTTTACAAAATCTAATAAAATAGATTGCCACGCATTTTAGATTTTGCAAAATCTAAAAAAATCACAATGACGGCAATTTTGTCATATTGACTAGCAAGAGTTTTCACGCCAAAATTTGCGTTTTTTCCCCAAGATTTTACTTGCGTTTTTCTTTGCGATTTCCTGCATTTTGCCTGCGATTTTTTCCAATGACAAAGATTTAAGTGATTCAAAAACTAACAACATAACGCACGGTAATGCTATATGGATTATGCAGGTTGTCTTTGCGCGATTCTTGCGTTGGATTGTAGCCTGCTTGCGCGTCTGTGGCATTGCTATTTAGTATCGTTGTAGCGACAAATGGCACTCGCGCCACTATCTCCACCCCGTGATATTTAGCGATATTTGCCCTTAGTCCCACATTTAGCGCGACATCAAACCCTGTCTTTTTTAGCTTCCAGCCATAGCCATCTATATCGATAAACTTTTGATAGTCATCTATGCTTTTTCCTAGCCAAGTATTTGCCCCAAGCCCAAGCCCGATAAACCCACCAAAATCTAGCCTCTCTAGTGAGATAAAATTACCCAAAAAATCCACATTCACGCCATAATTTAGCATTGTCGCGCTTACTTTTTTCCACTGATTTGCTACATCTTCTTTGGTAGTCAAAGAGGGGTGCATAGCCGCTATATTTGCATAAGCCCTTAAGCCAAGTTTGGGCGTGAAAAAATGTTTGTAGCCAACGATAAATCCATATCTTACGCCACCGCCGTCATATTTGGTAGTCCAGCTGTTGCCAGATATTTGACCTGTGGCTATATCTGTCTCACTATATGAGCTATAGTCTCGCACGCTAGCCCCGCCATAGCCTACTTCAGCCCCTATGATGACTCCGCTTTGCTCAGCTAGCACGCTTTGGCTAGTTAGCGCACTTACCACGCTTGATATTATGGCTATTTTTGAAATTTTTGACATATTCATTGTCATTTCTCCTTTTTTTAGATTTTGATTTTTTTGTTTTTTTGAGGATTTTTCAAAAAACAAACGCGTATTTTACCCCCCCCCCTTTTTAAATTTTGCTTAAAAGCAAAAAAAATTTTAAAAATTTTTAAAAAATCTTGTTTTGTGAGAAGTCATAAGAGGTTTTATAAGCATTTGAGGCATAAGAGGGGGGAAGTTTTGTAATGTTTCTTAGTATCCTAAAGTGGCTAGAATCTAAAATGATTTTGATTCTAGCGCGTGGGAATTTGATTTTGCTACTTTTGTAAGTCAAATAGTTATGCAAAGTGGTTATGAAAAAAGTGCTTATGCAAATAAAACAATTATGCAAAAATCAAAAGTTTATGCAAAAAAAAGCACTTATTAAAAAATAAAACAATTATTCAAAAAGCAAAAGTTTGTGCAAGTAAAAAATGCAAAGCAGTTATAAAAAAGTAAAATCTACGCAAGCAAAGGCATTTAGCTATTTCGCAAATCCATATATTCGCGCGGGATAAAAAATTCCTCCGCCCTTATCGCTTTATCGTATCTGCCGTGCTTGTATCCAAGCGCAAAAAGCACATCTAGTGCTAAAATCTGTTTTTTGCTTAATGAGATAGATTCTGTGTTTGCATAAAGATTTAGGTAAGTGTCTAGTTTTTCGGCATTTACGCGGATAAGATTGCGCCCTAAAAGCATAGATGAAAGAAGCAGTTTATTATTTGTGGCGATTTGCACGGCTTTTGTGAGGGTAGATTCTACCTCTATGGCGCGATTTAGCGGGAGGGAGCGGCGCAGAGCCATACCGCCTAGTGGCAGTGGCAGACACTCATTTTCGCTCAAATCCTTTTGCTCCCACAACACCTCCAAATCTTTCGCAAACGATTCTTTTGCTATGTTGCTTGATAGCTCGCGCCATATATCCCATATTTCGCACTCCACCTCTAGCCTATCGCTAAAATCTAAAATCGATTCGTGGATTAGCACGCCCGCATCGACTTCGCCATTTAGCACCGCTGATTCTATCTCTAAAAAATTTTTATACACTACGCGTGCTTGCGGGTATGCTATGCCAAAAAGTAGCGCGTTTGTGGTGTATTTGCCACTTAGGGCGACTTTAAAATTATGTTTTAGATTCTCCCCTTTGCGTCTTACTAGCTTTGGTCCATAGCCATTGCCAAAGCTAACCGCCGTGCGAAGTAGCGCGTAAGATTCTCTCACAAGCGGATATAGCCCGAAAGAAATCGCGCTCACATCATAGATTTCATCGATTGTGGCGCGGTTTAGGCTCTCAATATCTAGCGCGATATTTTCGTATCTGACATTTGTATCCACCCACCCAAACTTTATCGCATAATACATAAAAATATCATCAGCATCGGGGCTATGGGCGATTTGTATCATTTTGTTTTTCCTTTTTGTAGATTTTGGCGTGGATTTGTAGCGTGGATTTTGGTATTGATTTTTGCAAACGCATATTTTTGCAAACACATAAAATCTTGGATTCTAGCATAAGTTTTTATACAAAATCTAAAAGCGATATTTTGCGGTATTTTTGCGCAAACTCATATTGTGTTTGTGCATTTTATTTAGAAATTTTGGTTAGCATTACGGGCAAAAGTTTGCAAAAAATGATAAACACAATATGAGTTTGTTATTTTTTGCGCGTTTTACGCACATTGTTTTTTAGTCTGCCTTTACCAAATACATAAAAAGGAGAATCCAAATGGCGACAAAATCTTTTCTTTTCACAAGCGAATCCGTTACAGAGGGACACCCAGACAAAATGGCTGACCAAATCAGCGATGCAGTGCTAGACTACATAATCGCGCGCGATAAAAGTGCGCGTGTGGCGTGTGAAACGCTACTTAGCAATGGCTTTTGCGTCATCGCTGGCGAGCTAAAGACGAGCATTTACGCGCCTATGCAAGACATCGCGCGCGAAGTGGTGCAAGACATCGGCTACACAGACGCGCTGTATGGTTTTGACTACAAGTCCTGCGCGGTGCTAAATGGCATAGGCGAGCAAAGCCCTGACATCAATCAAGGCGTAGATAGAGAAGATGGCGAAATCGGTGCTGGCGACCAAGGGCTTATGTTTGGCTATGCGTGCAGGGAGACGCCTAGCCTTATGCCACTGCCTATTTGGCTCTCACACCGCTTGACAGAGGGCTTAGCAGCCAAGCGCAAGGACGGCACTCTGCCATTTTTGCGCCCTGATGGCAAATCCCAAGTAACCGTGCGCTATGAAAATGGTGTGCCAAAGGCGATTGATACGATTGTCATCTCCACCCAACACAGCCCAGAAACGCAACAAAGCCACCTAAAAGACGCCGTGATAGCAGAAATCGTCCAAAAAGTCCTGCCAAAGGAATATCTAAGCGATAATATCCGCTACTTTGTCAATCCCACAGGCAAATTTGTCATAGGCGGACCGCAGGGCGATGCGGGACTCACAGGGCGCAAAATCATCGTGGATACTTACGGCGGGAGCTGTCCGCACGGAGGCGGTGCATTTAGCGGTAAAGACCCTAGCAAAGTCGATAGAAGCGCGGCGTATGCGGCTCGCTATGTGGCGAAAAATCTCGTGGCAAGTGGCGTGTGCGACAAAGCTGTGGTGCAGCTAGCCTATGCTATCGGCGTGGTAGAGCCTGTATCGATTTTGGTAGATACGCAAGGCACGGGCAAAGTGGAAGATTCTGTCCTAACTGAATGCGTGAAAAACACCTTTCGCCTAACGCCAAAAGGCATAATCGAATCGCTTGACTTGCTCCGCCCAATCTATCGTAAAACCGCAGCGTATGGACACTTTGGACGCGAACTGAGCGAATTTAGCTGGGAAAAAACAGACAAAATCGAAGCAATAAAGGATTTTTGCAAAATCAAATAAGGCTTTATTGGCTTAGTTTAGCCGTTTTAAAAAAGCGTTTAAGTATGGGGGTTGCATTTGTTGCATTTTTTTCGTTGCATTTGAATGTGGGGGGTGGCTTTTGATTTGCATTTATCCACTTTTAGTTTCGTTGTGATTGTTTTTTTGTATAATGCGTGGTTTTTGTTTTTGATAAAATTTAGCCTAAGATTTTGCAAAATTTAGGCTAAAAAATGTAGGCTTAAAAATGTAGGCTAAAAATTTTGGGCTAAAAATTTTTAGGCAAAATCTCGCAAAATCTATCTAAAAAAATGAAAGGAAAAAACAATGACAAAACGGCAAGAATCGCAATGGCAAGAAATATTTAGAAAATGGCAAGAAGTTTTTAGGATTCCAAAATGGGCTAAGATTTCTTTGGTGGTGTTTAGTGCGGTGGCGACTTTGCTTTTGGCGGGGAGTTTTGCTTTGCAAAAGTGGGCGGATTCGCAACTAGAGAGCGCGAATCTAACACTAACAAAAATCGATAAAGCTAAAAACGCGGAGCTAAGTGAAAAATCTAGCGCAGAATCTATAAGTAAATCTAGTTTAGAATCTATAAGCGGTAAATCTAGCGAAGAATCGCAAATCTACGCTTATGAAGCGCAGGTGCATTTTGCGCGTTTGGATTTTTTGCTACGCTCAAAGACGATTTCGCATATCGATTTGCAAAGTGTGGCTTGGGCAAAAGGCATTGATTCAAATGCGATTAAAACCATCGAAACACACAATCGCCGACTAGATTTCACTACCACGCAAAATCTTGCGTTAGATTCGTTTGATTTGGGTGCAAATCTTGGTGCTATGAGCTATAAAATGGATTTTAGTCCGTTACCAAAAGTGATTGTAAAATACGCACTAACCATAATCGCCCTATTTTTAGTCGCAATATATTTGTATAGATTTATCATACTTTATGAGAGTGGCAAAATCACGCTATCTTTTGGCGAAATCTCTTTGCCAAGCGCGATTTGGAGTGGCTACAAAAATATAAATCCGCTTTATCGCCATTCGTTTTGGATAGTCTTTGTCGCGTGTAATGTGGTGTTTGGGTTTCATACTGTGCAGTTTTTGTGGGGTAATCACGATTGGTATAGAATGCTTTATAATAACGGAATTTTTTCAAATGTGTATGAGGGTAGATATACGCAAGGACTTATTAAGATTATTCAAGGCGAACAATTACTTCCTATCCTAAATAATGTTATATCATTTGCATTTCTTGCATTTGCTAGTGTATGGCTATGTATTTATCTAAATATTCAGCGCAAATTATGGATTTGGGCAAGTATTGGGCTTTTGCTAACTTTGCAACCTTTTACACTTGCAAAAATGTATTACGCTTATCAAATTACTTGTGATTTTTTTGCCGTTGCCATAGGCATTTTAGGCTTTATTTTGGCTAAAAAAGCAGGTGAATCTAACCAAAATGATTTAAATAATAGTGGCGTGAGCAACTCTCTCTCTCTCTCTCTCTCGTAGCGCAACGCCATATATTCTTTGCTTTTTATCTATCATCTGCATTCATTGGGCTATCGCTAGTTTTCAGTCATTTATCGATACCGCGCTTATTTTGCTATGTGGTGGGATTATAGCCATTATGCTAGATAAAAAATGCAGTCTAAAAACCGCACTTTATAAAACTCGATTCATTATAATTTCAGTCGCTTTATCGGCAATTTCATATAAAATCGTGTTAGATATTTTAAAAAAGCTAGACATAGCCCAAAATATGTACAATAATCAGCTAACGCCATTAGTAGAAATGCCAGAACGGATTTTACTAGCCATAAAACTTGGTTTTAGCAATTTAGTAAATTACAATACCGCTTTTATGCCTTTATCTATGACGATTTTATTTGCTTTGTTTTTAGTGGCTTTTTTGATTTTTCTTTGGCAAGCAAATTTAAACAAAAGCACAAAACTTAGCATTTTAATTTTGCTTTGTGGTGCGATACTCGCAAGTCAAATGCACATTATTCTTTCAAAAACTATTGACTCAGCACCACGAATAGAGTATTATGGCTTAATGTTTTTGCGTGTTTTGATTGTCACACTTGCATTTAAAATTTGCTTCGATTTTATCCGTATGCAAAAATTAGCTCAAAATTTGCTTTTCATACTCTCAACTATTTTAATTTGGTTTTGTATAGTGCAGGATTTATACGCTCAAAGAGTCCAAAAACTCGCCTTTGATGCTGAACTAAAACTGTTTAATCGCGTGATTGCTAGGATAGAACAAAACGAAAATTTTAGCTATGATAAAAAGTATTGTAGTATAAAATTTGGCAATACTCCAAATTTTCGTGAAAGATTTTATAATGGTAAATCCAAAGACAATTTTGAACTCATAGGACAAATATTGCTTAGCGATTTAGGTGTTTTTGATACGGTAATGCTTAGGAATATTTTAAAGGATTGCGGTGTTAATATTAATATAAATAATTATAAAACAGATAAGAAAGCCCAAACTCTCATCTCTCGCCTACACAAAGCTGGAATTTTGGATAAATTAGAGCCATACCCGCACAAAAATTCTGTGGTGGTGTTTGAGGATATTATCGTATTTGTTGCAAGTAAGGGGAATTTAGATGAGGTTCGCGCTAGTCTCAAGGCGCAAGATAGCGGAGCTGGGCAATGAAAAATCAAAGCGTCATTGCCAAAAATCACACAAAGCAAGAAAAACGCATCATTGCTAGCGAACGCAGTGAGCGTGGCACAAGCCCACAGCTACGAAGTAGCGATTCAGCGCGCCAGCGCGAGTGGGTGCAGTTGCACAAGCAAAATCCATTGCCACAAAATGCCAAACGCGAATTTGACAAATCTAATAAAATAGATTGCCACGATTCTACGCTACGCGCAGAATCTCGCAATGACAATAAAAATGACAATAAAAATGTAGATTGCCACGCGGATTTTGTCAAATCCGCTCGCAATGACAAATGAGATAGCGTTACTTGTCGCAATGACAAAGTGGCAACAAATTTTCGCAATGACGATAAAAATGTGGATTGCCACGAAAATCCTAACGGATTTGCAGGGCTTACAAGTAAGTCTCGCAATGACAGAATGTCCCCCTCCCTTGCGGAGGGGGATAAAGGGGGCGGGTATCAATACTCGATAAATTCAAATGATGCGAAATTTATGAGCGCAGATTCTACCCTCCCCCTAGCCCCCTCCGCAAGGGAGGGGGGACAAAAGGAAAATTCTCGCAATGACAAAACAAAACTTGCCACAAAGTTAGCCCCAAAACTTGCCATAGTTATCCCGTGCTACAACGAAGAAGCCGTCATCGCTACGACTTATAACGCGCTTTGTGAGAAGCTAGATTTGCTCCTCGCTAAAAATCTCATAGCCAAAGATAGCTTTTTGTGCTTTGTCGATGATGGGAGCGTGGATAGGACTTGTGAAATTTTGCTTTCTCTCAAAGAGTGCAAATCTCCGCATAAAATCATCAAACTATCCCGAAACTACGGGCATCAAAACGCCCTTTTGGCTGGGCTTGAATATGTCAAAGACAAATGCGATTGTGTCATAAGTATGGATTGTGATTTGCAAGATGATATAAACGCCATTGATGAAATGCTTTTGAAATTTAAAGGCGGTGCGGAAATAGTCTATGGTGTGCGAAAAGCATATACGAATGAGAGTGCGTTTAAAAAATATACTTCGTTTGGATTTTATAAATTTATGCAGATTATGGGCGTTAAGATTCTTTACAATCACGCAGATTACAGGCTTTTAAGCGCAAGGGCTTGTGAGGCTTTGCTAGAATTTAGAGAAGTGAATCTATTTTTGCGCGGAATCGTGCCTTTAGTAGGATATAAAAGTGCGGTGGTGCATTATAAACAGAGTGCGAGAATTGCGGGGGAATCCAAATATCCGCTAGGCAAAATGCTAGGATTTGCGCTAAATGGAATCACTAGCTTTTCTATCGTGCCTTTGCGAATAATGAGCGTGGTGGGTGTGATTTTGTGCGCGCTATGTGTGGCGTATGGAGGTTATGCGATTTTTGTCAAACTCTTTACGGAAAGCACTTTGGAGGGCTGGACTTCTACGATTTTGATTTTGCTATTTTTTGGTGGAATGCAGTTTTTGGGGCTTGGCATAATGGGCGAATACATAGGCAAAATCTATGCCGAAGTCAAACACCGCCCACGCTACTTTGTCGAAGCAGTTTTGTAGGGGGGCTGTGGAGGAATTTTTTTGGATTTTTGCGTGAATGTTTTTTTTTTGAATTTAGAATGTTTGATATTTGAGGTTTTGAAAAAGCTAAAAATATCTTTTTTGCGTTGATTTGAGATATTTGCTAACGCTTAGTACGGCAAAATTTTTGCGTAATTGTGAGAGTTTGCCACCGCTTTGTCATCGCGAGTTTTTGTGCTTTTAGCAAAATCTAATGCGTGGCAATCCGCACCACACGCCGTCATTGTAAGCATTGATTCTACTTCCGTCATTGCGAGCAAGTCGCAAGACTTGCGTGGCAATCTACATTTTTATTGTCATTGCGAGATTCTGCGGTAGCAGAATCGTGGCAATCCACACTCTTATCGTCATTGCGAGCGGATTTGACAAAAACCGCGTGGCAATCTATTTTGTTTTTATCGCAGAGTGGATTGCCACGCTCACTGCGTTCGCTCGCAATGACAGCGTTATTTCCCCCCTACCTTAGCACGAGGTGGATTTTTTTTATTTTTCCCTTGTTGTTCTCCCTCCCTTGCGGAGGGGCTAGGGGGTGGGTTTTTATTTAAAAAAAGACATTTTGTCATTGCGAGATTTTGCGACTTTGTCAAAAGTTGCAAAATCGTGGAAAATCTATGGGTTTTTTTTGGTGGGTTTTTTTGGAATTTAGATTTTGCGTGGGGGTTTGTGTGGTTGGTTTTTTGTGGTGGTGTGGTTGGTTTTCGTCATTGCGAGCGTTGCCCTGCAACGCGTGGCAATCTATATCATTAGATTTGCCAAAAACGCATTTTGCATTTTGTGGCGATGGATTTTGCTTGCGCAACTGCGCCCACTCGCGCTTACGCGCTGAATCGCTACTTCGTAGCTGTGGGCTTGTGCCACGCTCGTTTCGCTCGCTCGCAATGACAAACTAGCAGGCGTTGCTCGCTCGCAATGACAAAAATTTCTTTGTCATATTGAGTGCGTAAGCGCGAAATACCTCTACTTACTTTTTGAAGTTTTGAGTTACTTCGGTTTCTTGCGAAACCTCAGTATGACAATGTTTTTTTGTTTTTGGATTGCCACGATTCTGCTATCGCAGAATCTCGCAATGACAAATTAGAGAGCGTTACTTGTCGCAATGATGGAGGCGGAATCATTGCCTATAATGACGGCGGTGGAATCTAAAAACACCCACCCCACCCCCTAGCTCCCTCCGCAAGGGAGGGGGAAATTCTATTATTGCAAGAATTTGCATTGCTGTCATTGCGAGCATTATTTTTTTGCGTTTTAGCAGAAAAAATAATGCGTGGCAATCTATCGCTATAAAATGCCAAAAACAAACTTTTGACAAAAACTAACAAATAGATTGCCACGCAAATGCTAGCGCATTTGCTCGCAATGACAACAAAAATGTGGATTGCCGCGCGTTGCGTTGCAACGCTCGCAATGACAGAGTGTTTGTTGTATGACAAGCGGATAGATTGCCACGATTCTGTTACCGCAGAATCTCGCAATGACAAATTGGAGAGCGTTACTTGTCGCAATGGCGATAAAAATGTGGATTGTCGCGCAAATTGAGACTTTTTACAAAAACCTCATTTGCTCGCAATGACATTTTTTACCATATTGACAATGACATTTTTGCCATACTGATATTTTTGAAAAAATCAAATATAGTTTGGCAGTCAAAGTTGGCTTGTTTGGAATCTTAGTCTTTTTTGGTTTTTGTTTATTTTTTGTCTTGTGATTTTGTGTTTTTTGATTTTGCGGGTGGCGATTTTTTAGGCTGTGATTTTGTAGATTTTGTTTTTGCAAGCTGTGTTTTTGCAGGTTGCGTCTTTGTAGGCTGTGTCTTTGCGGATTGTGTCTTTGTGGATTTTGGTTTTTTGTCTTGCTTGGTCTTGCTAGATTCTTTTGTGTTTTTAGTTTTGTTAGCGTTTTTTTGTTCTTTTTTGGCTTGGTTTTGTTTGATTTTTTCTAGCTTTGCTTGTGTCTGCTGTGCCTTTTTTTGTCTAGCTTTTTCTTGTTTTGCCCTCTCTTTTTCTAGGCGAGATTGTCTTGCTTTTTCTTGCTTTTGGGTGTTTGCATTTTTTGTGGCGGGCTTAGCAAGTCGCTTTGTGCCAAACCAATATGCGTATTTTAGATTTAGAGTCGTAGTTATGCCATTAAACCTATCTGCCTCTTTATCAAACGAATTAGCATAAAAAAGCCCATCATAGCCCAAACTTAGCTCGTGATTTTGCTTCAATATCCATATAAAATCTAACGCCAAATTGCCATAAGCCAATGGCAAGTTGATATTTCCCTCATTTTCAAAATTCCCAATCTTAAACGCCGCTTTTTGCGTGTGAAATACATTGTATCGCACGCCTGCTTTGAAATTTGTGCGAAAGATATTTCCCCACATTTTGTAGTAGCGCAATGCAAAAGACACTTGAGGCAGATGCCACAAAATCGCGTTATGCCTTTCATTAGCCCCGATTTGTGCGGGCTTTTGTAGCACCAAATCTATGCTAGATAGCATATCATAGCTTAGGGCGATTTCTGGGGATATGTAGCTATTGAATCGAAACTGATAAAAAGTGATTCCCGTGCGTATCTCTGCGCCCACGCTCCACATAAGCGGGATAGACACAGAAGAAGAGTTTGAAGCAAGATTTACGCTTTGTCCAGCTACATTCATATAAATATTAGGAAAATCCACGCCCGCTCGCACATTTGCTTTGATAAAGCCTTCTTGTGCTTTGGTATAAAAAGCAAAGGTTTTAAAATAATTCATTCCTGCTTGCAGGGCGTTTGTCTGCACGCGCATATTTTGCCCTAGCAGTTTTGTATTGGTATTTACAAACTCATATCCTAGATAAGCCCCATAGATTCCGTGTCTTGATAGGTTTTTTTGTATCCCAAAAAGTGCGCCACCTGCTAGTTCTGTGGCGTTTGAAGTCCCCATATCCAGAAGGCTAAACGCGCTATAAGGCAGGGCAAAAAAGCGATAATCCCGCCTCCCTTGATAAGGGATAAATATCGCATCTAGCTGGTCGATAAGCTCAAGGTTGTTGTATGGTTTTAGATTTTGCCCCTTGCTTTGTTCTAGCGTTACTTGCGCGACTTTTTGGCGCACTTTATCTATCGTGTCTTGGTTTTTGGCGCGAGTGAGTTTGGAGAAGCGCGAAGAGCGAGCGGTAAGCCTAGTCATATCTTGTTGCAATGCTTTTAGCTCTTCCTCTTTGGCATAGTAATCATCGCTATGAAAAGTCTTTGTCGTCATCGTATCTAGGATATTTTGCGTCATCACGCCTCTACGCATATAGCTTAGGGTTAGCGCGCGATATAGGCTAGCACCTTGAGAAGTGCTTATATCCGCTTCTAGGCTAAATCCTAGCGTGTTTTTTACGAGCTTTACGCCTTGCCCGCCGATGATATGAGTGCTATTTATGTTGTATGGATAGTTGCCACCTAGTTTGCTAGCATCGGTGCTAGAGCCTGTTAGGATTAGATTTTCATATTTGTATTCCACGCCTTTTTGGGCTTTATCGCCTATGTTTATGACTATACTTCTAGGGCGGACATTGTGCGTCATCGTAGCAGAATCTGATTTGGCAAGGATTAAATGTTGGTCTTTGGTGCTATCGATATTTATTGTATTTTTGGTGGTATCAGCAGGGTCCCCATTCCATTCGTTGCCACTATTGATGGTAAGGGATATGCCTTTTATCTCAAGTCGATTGACTTTTATGTCTATGGTGTTGCTACCAAAAGGGATTATTCCTATGCCTTGCTCTACGCCATTGATTGTCGTGCGCTCGCCTATGATGAGGGTTTTTATGTTGGATTCTCCATATTTTTTTTGATGAGTATTATCGACTATACCACCGCTTAAATTTCTTATAAACCCTTCCCCAAATATGCTAAGAGTATCCATAGTCCCCGTGATGATAAGCCCTCCTATCGTAGAATCCGCTACTTCCATATTTAGACTCACAGGCTTATCATTTCCGCTTAATTGGTTTCTAAAATCAAAAGTCGTATTTGGCGCAAGCGCATTGCGAAATCTTACATTATGAAGCCTTGTGCTAGATTCATTTATCTTGCGAAAATAAGCGACTATCCTAGCGGGAGCTATGGTGGCACTTGTGGTGGTGCTACCTATGTGGTATTCTGTGGTGGTGTAGGATTCTGTCTGGGTGAAGTTGGTATTAAACGCGGCTTTGCTTAAATCAAGAGCGGTAATGTATCCATCGCAAGCAATGGTCTGCAATGAAGGCTTTGTAGTGTCATAGATATGCCTGCACGCAGCGGCATTTGCGCACTCAAAGCCTAGAGATAGCAAAAGTAATAAAATCCAAATATGACTTATTTTTCGCATTTTATTTGAAAAGGAATATTTGATTTTGTGGATTTTGTAGATTTTGTCGTTTTTGTTGCTCGTGTAGATTTTGTGTTTTTTGTCGTTTTTTTTAATGGCGTGGGGAGCAGATAAAGCATTTTTTTGTATTCCTTAAAATAAGGTTTTAAAACGAAGTTTTGTAGCGGATTTTGGGTTTTATGATTTTTTTATTTATGGATTTTAGTTTAGGATTTTATTTGGATTGGCAAATGCTAAATTTTAAGATTTAAAAGAAAAATTGATAAAAGAAATTTTGAATAAAACTTGGGTATTTTATCTAAATACTAGAATTTTTAGGCATATATTTTGGGGCAGGATTTGATTTGTAAAGTATTGTATTTGCAAAAATATTGGATTTGTGGTATTTATAAGGGTTACCAAAGTTTTGTTATAATGCGCGTTTTTATGCCAAATGCAAAGCTACTTTTTCAATCAAAGGAGATAAAATGCCTACAAAATCTACTACAACTTCACAAAATAAACAAAATCCCACAAAAAAACCACAGCAATCAAAGCCACAGCCAAAGCAGCTAAAAACGGGCGATAATGCCCCAGATTTTAGCCTGCCAAACGCACAAGGCGCGCAAGTAAGCCTAAAAGATTTTGGCTCAAAAATCGTGGTGCTGTATTTTTACCCCAAAGACAACACTTCAGGTTGCACGATAGAAGCGCAGGATTTTAGTGAGAGGCTAAGCGATTTTCTCTCCAAAAATGCCGTAGTAATCGGCATAAGCCCTGATAGCTTGCAATCTCATCAAAAATTTATCGACAAATACAAGCTAGCCCATATCTTGCTAAGCGATAGCGATAGGGTGGTGGCTAGCGCGTATTTTGCCTATGGTAAAAAGATGATGTATGGCAAGGAAGTGCAGGGGATTATCCGCTCTACTTTTGTTATCCAAAATGGCAAAATCTTAAACGCGCTATACAATGTCAAAGCAAAAGGGCACGCACAAGCCGTGCTAGAAATGCTATAAATGTTTAGATTTTAGATTTGCGACACGACTGCAAAATCTAAAATCAAATCTAACAAAGCCAAAGGGGATAAAATGGATTTTGGCAATATCAAACTTGCTGTTTTTGATTTTGATTCTACGCTTATGGATGGCGAAACGATTGATATTTTGGCAAAGGATTTTGGGGTGGGGGAGAGGGTAAGTGGGATTACCAAAAAAGCGATGGAAGGGGGGCTAGATTTTTTTGAGAGTTTGCAAGCTAGGGTGGGGCTTTTGGGCGGTATGAGTGAGAATCGCGCAAAAGAGATTTGTGAGAATCTACCATTGATGAATGGCGCAAAAGAATGCGTAAAAAATCTAAAAAAGCGCGGAATCATCGTGGTTTGTTTTAGCGGTGGGTTTAGCTTGGCGACTAGGCATTTTGCTAAGATTTTGGGTTTAGATGCGGATTTTAGCAATATCTTGCACGCAAAAAATGCCCTGCTAAGCGGGCAAGTAGGCGGGGAAATGATGTTTGGCGACTCAAAAGGGGCAATGCTAAAAAGAATCCAAAATCTACTTAGCATATCACAAGCACAAACAATGGCAGTAGGCGATGGGGCAAATGATATAAGTATGTTTGCAAACTCCGCTGTGCGCGTGGCTTTTTGCGCCAAAGAAGTGCTAAAAAAAGAGGCAAATGTCATTGTGGAAAATAAAGATTTGACAGAGATTTTGGGGTATTTTAAATAAACACATTTTGTGATTTTTGGGATTTTTGTGCCTTTTAAGACTATGTGTTTAATGTTAGAAAATCTACAAATTTGTAAAAAAATATTAAGGTTTAAAATGCAATCTAAACAACTTTTTAATGCAGAATCTATCCCGTATTTGTGTGATTTGATAGAATCCCAAAAAGAGATTTTGCCTTTTGATTTGCTGGGGCGAAGTCTTTCTTACAATCCATATCCACCGCGATTTTTTGAGATTTTCCCCACGCTTTTGGATTCTGTTTCTTTAGATTCTGCTTCTTTGGATTCCACTTCTTTAGATTCCACTTCGCCATTTTTAGATTCTACTTTGTTAGGCAAGTTATGCGCATTGCAAATTAGGGCGTTTGATTTTGCAGATTTTGCGCATTTGCAATCGCACATAAACGCTAAAAATGTGAAAATCATATTTTTAGACATTGCTAGAGATAGCGTGGCAAAGCCTAGTGGGGAGGGCTTGGAGTGCATAAGTTATTTGCGACATTATACCGATTCACTTATCGTGCTAAAAGATTGTTTTTTGGATAGTTATCAGATTTTGCAAGCGGTGGTTTTTGGCGCGGACGCGCTGTGTTTTAGCCATTTTTCTTTGCAAAGTAGGCTAAAAGAGCTAGTGGATTTTGCTTCGCATTTGGGTTTAGCAAGCCTGCTAGAATCCCAAAATCTAGCCGACATAAAAAATGGCATTTTTGCTAAAGTGAGCGGATTTTACTTGCTAGAAAAATGCTTTGGCGAGCTAGCTAGCCTTATCCCAAAGCGCAAGATTATTTGTGCAGATGTTGAATGCGTGCAAAATCTAGCGCAACATAATGCCAAAAATGTTTCCAAAGTGTTATCTAGGGTGGATTTTGTGTTGCAAGATTTTGCGCTGTGAAAATTCCGTTGCGCAAGCGTTGTGCAAGTTTGTAGAAAATCTAGTTATGCGTGGGGTTATGAAAATTTTTTGCGACATTAAGCGTTGTTGCTATGGTTTTTGTGATTTTTGCTAAGCTAGGTTAAACACTTGACTTTTAAGCCTATTTTGCTTATAATTCCCCCCTTGTGTCAGGGTAGCTCAGCTGGTTTAGAGCGCTGGTCTCATAAGCCGGAGGTCGGGAGTTCAAGTCTCCCCCTTGACACCATACTTCTTTATACTTTTTATATTTTTATTCAAAGCGGATTTTATATCTTAGATACCATTACTTAAAATTACTTAAAACTACTTAAAACGATTGCTTGCATTTTTACACGATTTGTCATTATGCTCTCATTGCGCAAATATTTTGTTTTTTGTGGCAATATGTCGCATTATCTTTTCACTTCAAAGGAGTCCAAATGACAAAAATTTCCAAAATCTTTTTATGCGTCTTGTGCGCTGCGCCACTTTGTGCGGGCGTCAAAGAAGACACCATAAAAGCCCTCCAAGAGCAAACAGGAGCGAAATTTGAAGCAATATCTTTTGAGCCACTAAAAGCCACCAAGCAGTTTTTGATAGTAGTCCAAGACACCAAAAACGGCTACCAAAGCGCAATCATCACTGATGAAAAGCAAAAATCTATGATAGCACCTAGCGCGTTTTTGGGCGATAGGGGAGATGCAAAGCTCGTGGCAAGCACGCTAGAGAGGGTAAATGCTTATAATTTCAAATTACAAAACGCAGCCACGCTTGATAAACTTTTTGCTTCTATTCCGCAGGATTATGCTATCCGCATTCAAGGGGCTAGCAACAAAATCACTTATATCGTATCAGACCCTATGTGCGCTCATTGCCAACAAGAGCTATCCAACATAGAATCCAAACTCTCAAAAGGTAGCGTAGTAATGGTGCTTGTGGCATTTTTGGGGCAAGATTCCTTGCAAAAATCCGCTGAAATCCTCTCAAAAATCAAATCTGCCAAAACCCCAAAAGAGCAAATCTCTTTGCTAAGAAGTGTCTATGCCACCACGCACAAAGCCACTTCCCAAGCGACAACATACACTTCCAAAGTCGCTGAAATCACCAAAAAACTAGCAGATTCTGGGCTTATAGAGGCTGTGCCTTTTGTCTATGAGCCTCTAAAATAGTAAAATCCATTTATTTAAAGGAGCAACGATGAGTAAAAAATATTTGCGTAAAGTTTCAGATTTTGCGATGATAGGTGGCGTGAGTGCGCTTGTGGTGGGGGTTTTTGCGGGCTGTGATATGAATGCTACAAATGAGCAAAATCCACAAGCAAGCCAAGCGATAAAACAGGGCGCATTTGTCCTGCTAGAACAGCAAGCAGATGGTAGCTACAAGGTGCTAGAGGAATACCCAAGTGGCAAAACCCACATTGTCGTGCGCGATACT
Organism: Helicobacter sp. T3_23-1056; assembly: GCF_053654535.1. Taxonomy (NCBI): domain Bacteria; kingdom Pseudomonadati; phylum Campylobacterota; class Epsilonproteobacteria; order Campylobacterales; family Helicobacteraceae; genus Helicobacter; species Helicobacter sp. T3_23-1056. The sequence continues at coordinate 147,288 of NZ_JBSIUU010000002.1, forward strand.
TCGGGCAATGAGCGTGTGCTAAGCGATGAGGAAATCCAAAAGCTACTAAAAGAGGAAGAGCAAAAAATAGACAACGGCACAAGCGCGCTTACTGCTAGCGGAGGGAGTGAAAGCGGTGGGCTAGGGCTAGGAGGCGCGATTTTGGCAAGTGCTGCGGGCGCGATGCTAGGTAGCTACATCGGCAATAAATTATTTAACAACCCAAACTATCAGCAAAATAAACAGCGCAACTATAAATCCCCGCAAGCATATCAGCGAAGCGCAAATAGCTTTAATAACTCAAGTGCGACAAGCGGGGCAAGAGGTGGGACGCCAAGCAATGCAAAGGGAGGATTTTTTGGCAACTCTCAAGGGGGGGCAAAAGGTGGCACACCAAGCAAAAGTAGCGGGTTTGGGGGATAGTCGGTTTTTTTGTGCTTTTGTTGCTAGATTCTTTTTTGGCTGATGATTGTAAATGTTAAGTAGCGTTTTTTTTTGCAATGATTTTGTAATGGCGGATTTTGGTGTGAAATTTTGGCTAGATTTTTGGGGGCTAAGATTTTGGGGTTTTTTAGTGGTTTTTTTAGGGGGGTTTTTTAGATTTTGCGGATTTTAGATTTTGGGGATTTTTGAGTGGGTTTTTAGATTTTTTGGATTTTAGGTTTTATGATTCTATATTTTGCGCACAAAGTCTAAAAAATCATAAAACCCAAAATCCATAAAAAAATCCCATAAAAAACCAAAAAACCACAAAAAAGCTAAAAAACGCAAAATTTAGATTTTATAGATTTTATAGATAATTCACAAGCGACATTTGGTTTATGCGACTTGTGGAGTTCATAACCGCGCTTAGATTTGTGGTAAGGTTGCTAAATTTATTATAAGTTTCTGCAATGTCTGTGCCGATATTTTGCCCTTTTAGCCCTTCGATTTGGGTTTTTAGCACTTCGTGGCGATGGATTACATTATCAAATGTCCTGCCACGCGAGCCATTTAGCGCGATTAGCTTTTCGATATGCTCGCTTAGGTGGTCAAAAGATTCTATGGCGTTTTGTATGCCCTTGTTTCGCAAATCCCTATTGTAAGTGTCTTTTGCGCCTGCGCGGTAGATTCCCTTGCGCACGGCGTCTATGATTTCATCGATTTCTTTAAAATAATTTACTTCAGGGGAATCAATAATTAGCGCGTTGTTGGCATTTAAGCGGATAGAATCCACATCGCGATAGATTTTGTCCTCGCTAAAATCACTACTACTAGAATCATAAAATGACATATTCATTCGCGTGATAGAGCGGAGTTTGTCTTGGATTTGGATTTTGCCATCGGGCGTCATTTTTAGCTCTACCATATTTTTTGCCCTCTCTAGTAGCTCGGTGTAGGCTTCCTTTGTGTCCTCCACTACGCCACCTTTTGGTGGCTCTATGGCGCGCAGTGAAGCCTCATCTAAGTTAGAATACATTAGCGCGATACTCATCGCGTCCATTAGCTGTCTATAAGTAACATCATCTGCCTTGCTTACCACTATGCCATCTGCTTCATCATCAAAAAGCGGAATCGTATAATCCCTCCCGCCTGTGTGGCTAGGCAGTAGCATATACGCCCCCGCAGGGTCAAACACCACTCTAGCTTCTATCATCACGCCATTTATGTCATTTAGCTTCATCACATAGCTTTGCCCCTCTATGCTAGCACCGCTTACTTGAGATAGCCTTGTATCTGCGTTGGCATAGCCTCCTACGCCTGCTAGGATTTGCGGGACGCTAGAAGTGAGCTTTGAGCCCTCGACTTTAAAAAATGTCCTATCATATTCGCTTGCAAAATCACTAGCGATTCCATTGACTTCCTCGCCATTTGCGCCAAGCGTGGTAAGTGCGATAGAAAATCCGTGCTCTCCATCAAATGGCGGGTCTTTAAAATCGCTAGATTTATTGCGCACATTATTATCCACCACATACAATCGCCCCTTAGAGATGCCCACATCTATATCCCCGCCAAAGTGCTTTTTGATAGCGCGGGCTAAATCCGCTGAAGTCGCCCCTGTAATGCTAAACTGCAATGGCTCTAGCGGATTTTCCTCATCATTATTTATCGTGCCGTCTTGATTGTTTGGGCGAGTGCCACTGATGAGTAGGGAGCTGACATTTGGCGGGAAAATATCCTCTAGCTTTGTGGTGGCTTCTGCGGCTTTGTTGTCTTTGGTGATAAATGCCGTAGGAAGTGTGGTAAATCGAAAATCCGCATCGCTAGTAACACCGCTAATATGTGAATGCGCCCTCTCTGTGATAAAATCGCTTTGGATATATTTGGTTACGCGTGCGCCCATATCGGCTAGCTCATCGATATTATCCACATCTACATCGCTAGAGATTAGATGAAAATCTATGCTAGATTTTCCCGGCTCTAAGTCTTTGATTTCGATTTGCCCCCATTGGTTTATGCTGACTTCTACGACTTTATTGATTGCACTATTGCCAAATTCTTTGCCGATTCTATCTAGCAAATCTTGCACTCTTGTGGCTCTCTCATCGTTTGAGTAAGCTTTATCAAGCGCAAATTTTGCCTTAAACACCGAGCCATCAGAGCGCACGCCACGCATATAGAAAATCTCTTGTGCATCATTGCTAGGGTCTGTGTCATTATCGCCGATTAAATCCCGCAGTGTGTCATTTGCCGTGATATAGACTTCCTCGCTTATGTTTTTTCGATTTTGGCTATCCATCATTGCGGGGTTTAGCTTGGATTGATTTAGCATTCTTATGTTGGTAGTGATGGTTTTGTGCTTGTCAGAATCCCTCCCATAAAAAAGCTCGCTCCCCGTGATATTAAAAGGCACTAGATTATCCGCGCTCACTAGCACGCTTAGTTTTTCATCATTGCCATAATAATTTCCCTGCGCATCAAAAGGCGGTCTATCCGTCCTGCTTCCCCCAAAGATAAATTTCCCACCGATAGAAGTGTTTGCAAGTCGCAAAAAATGGTTTTTTAGGCTTTCTAAATCATTTGCCAAAGCCTCTCTTGAAGCGGTGTTGTGAATGTCATTTGCAGCGTGGATAAGTTTGGTTTTAAACTGCACCATTGTCTCTGATAAATCTGATAGGGTTTTGTCGGTGTTTAGCGTGGCGGTGCGGGCGTGCTGGGCTAAATCCACGCCTTGTGCTAGATTATTGACTTCTTTTTCAAATTTTAGATTTTGGTTATAGACACTTGCATCTTGGTAGCCGTATTGGATTTTTAGTCCTGAGGCGATTTGGGCATTTTTGTCGTTTAGTTTTCGTTGCAAATGCCCTTGGTCGCCCATCATTTGATTATATTTTGTGCCAAATGTAATACGCATTTTGTGTCCTTAAAAAACCCTTTTTTGGATAATAACAAAAGAATCTAGCCCTAGATTTTCAATGATCTACAAGGCAAAAAAGCAAAAATAATGCCAAAGGTTTTTGCTAGATTTTGCGCTAGATTTTGTCTTTTTACCTTAAATTTTGGATTTTGAATTTTAGATTTTGCAAATACTATCAAAAAAGCAAAATCCAATAAGTAGCGATGAAAATAAATCGGCGTTTTTGGCAAAAATCATTTAGATTTGTTTGTTAGATTTGTTTGCGTCTTGGCAAAAGATTTTAAGGGATTTGGGCAAAGGGATTTATTAAGATAGATTTTTAGAGTATTTGTAGGCGTTTATGTCGGTTTTATGTGGTGGTTAAGACAAAAGCAAAAATTATTAGATATACTTTGTTTTTTTGTTAGGGACTTTTTGTTAGGGATTTTTCATTAGGAATTTTTATTAGAGGGGATTTTTATTAGGCTTTATGCAGGTTTATGGAGATTTATGCAACGCATTTGTGCTAAATGTGAAAAATCGTTTAAAAATGCGTTATGGATTTAGATTTAGCCATTTCATAGCAACATTTAAGGAGTTTATTTTGAGCTGGAGTGTTATTTTTGGGGGAGTGAGTTTTGAGCACGAGATTAGCATTGTGAGTGCGATTAGCCTAAAAAAGGTGCTAAAAGAGCGGATTAGGCATTTTATTTTTTTGGATTCTACGCATAGTTTTTATATGATTCCTAGCGAGAAAATGCAGGCAAAGACATTTGCTAGTGGCGAGTATAAATCGTGCAAAAAGGTGTTTTTAGGAATCGGCGGTTTTTATGAAAAGGGATTTTTAGGCAACGCAAAACCTATAAGCGATTTGGGAATCGCAATAAACCTCATACACGGAGCAGACGGCGAAGATGGCACGCTAGCGGGATTGCTAGATTTTTATAAAATCGCTTTTGTAGGTCCTAGAATCGAAGCAAGTGCCATAAGCTACAATAAAGCCCTAACCAAAATCTATGTGGATTCCCTAGATAAAAACATCATAAAAACCCTGCCATTTTGCAAGTATCATAAAGATGAATTGCCTTTGATTTTGGAGGGCAAAAAATCTATTCCCTATCCATATCCATTTATCATTAAGCCCGCAAGGCTTGGTAGCTCTATCGGCATAGCCATAGTCAATAAACAAAGCGAGATAGAATATGCGCTAGATTCTGCATTTGAGCTAGATAATGAAGTGATAATCGAGCCGTTTTATAAAGGCGTAAAAGAGTATAATCTAGCGGGATTTTTAAGCGAAAAAAATCGAGATACAAAAAATGGCAGTGAAAATGGCGGATTTGTGTTTTCGCAAGTCGAAGAGCCTAGCAAAAAAGATTTGTTAGATTTTAATGATAAATATTTAGATTTTTCTAGGACGGAAAATGCGGCAAAAGCACAGATTGATTCTGCGCTAGAATCGCGCTTGCAAGAGGCGTTTAAACTCATTTATGGGAGTGTGTTTGTGGGGGCTATTATCCGTTGTGATTTTTTTGTCATCGATAATGAAATCTACCTAAATGAAATCAACCCAATCCCCGGAAGTATGGCAAATTATCTGTTTGATAGCCTAGAAAATGCGCTAGATTTGCTAGCCCTCCCTCGCAAAAAGCATATCCCTATCACTTACAACTATGTCGAGCATATCCGCAAGACAAAGGGCAAGTAGCAAAAATCCAAAAAAAAAAAAAAAGAAAGAAAAAACAACAAAAGGCAAAAAATGGCATTGCGTGAAGTGGCGTATAATGGGGTAGATTTTGGTATCAGCTATACCAAAATCCCTGCTAAAATCGCCACAAACATAGACGCGCAAAACACCCAAAAAGCACAAAATGCAGAATCTAAAAATATGATTTTTTTGCACGGCTGGGGGAGCAACAAAGAACTAATGCAAAGCGCATTTGAAAATGTGTTTTTGCAATATAATCATTTTTATGTGGATTTGCCCGGATTTGGCAAAAGCCCAAATGAAATGCTAATAAACACGCACGATTATGCTAAAATCTTATCCGCTTTTTTTGCCTCGCTTGAGATTGTCCCGCATATCGTTGTGGGGCATAGCTATGGTGGCAAAATCGCTGTTTTATTGCAAGATGCACAAGAGATAATCTTGCTAAGTTCAGCTGGAATCCCCACAAAAAAACCCCTAAAAGTGCAAGCAAAAATCACCCTTGCAAAGCTAGCAAAAATCCTGCATATTCGATTGCCATTTTTGCGCGCCAAAGATGCGCAAAATCTAAGCCCTGTGATGTATGAGGTGTTTAAAAATATCGTAAATGAGGATTTTAGAGAGATTTTTGCAAAATGTGAGAAAAAAACGAGCATTTTTTGGGGCGAGATAGATAGCGCGACACCGCTAGAGAGCGGAGAGCAAATCCATAGCCTTATCAAAAATAGCAAGTTTTTTGCCTGCAAGGGCGGGCATTATTTTTTTTTGGAGCGCAAGGGGGGCGTTACCCAAGCCAAACTTATTGAAATGGTGTATAATTTTATGAATGAAAGAAATGTCCAAAATCCCTTTGTCATCGCGCATATCATCGCACAAGGAAAAGTGCAAGGCGTAGGCTATCGCAAATTTGCCAAAGCAAGCGCAGATACTTTTGGCATAGTCGGTAGCACGGAGAATCTAGCTAGTGGCGAGGTGGAAATCTATGCGATGTGCAAGCGCGAAGAAAAAAGCGAAAAAATAATGCTAGATTTTATAAATACGCTATGGAGTGGTCCTGCTAGAGGGGAAGTGCAAAATCTAATCATAAACCACATAGACATAGTGGCGTGGGAAGAGAAAGAAAAAAAGATTTTAGATTTTTTGGCTTGTCAAAATGCGATTGACTTGGCACAAAACATAAGCGATACAAAATCTAGCAATAATGTAGAATCTAGCAAGAATGGGGAATCTAGCAATAGTGCCAAATCTAGAAAGATGACAAAGCCAAATACTTTGCAAGAGACATTACAAGATTTTGTGATTTTAAGATAACTCTAAATTAGGAGAATAAATGCTTTTTGATACACTAGATTTTATTTCGCGAGTGGTGTTTGCCCTAGCTGTGTTTTATTATTGTATTTCATTGCTTCAATGGTATAACTATAGCCCTTGGCGCGTGGTTACAAAGCATCATAGATTTAGCTGGCATTTTACATATTTCATCGTGCCTATTTTGGCATTTTTTGTGTGCTTTTATTTTGGGCAAAAATATATTTTTTATGTATATTTGTATGTGGTGTATTTGCCTTCATTGATTTATTGGGCTAGTAGGCTTGATAAGCGCGTGGTTTTCACACGCAGAGTGTGGCGTTCGTTTATCATTATGGCGGCTTTTATCGGGCTAAATGAAGTGCTGTTCGCGCTTTATAATGATGATTTATATGTTTTGTGGCTTATGCCGCTTGTGTTTGCGTTTGTGATTTGCGAAGTGTATGAAGCGGTGCTTATGCGCAATTTTGTCGCTTTGGCAAAAGAAAAACTCTCAATGATGAGCGGGCTAAAAATCGTGATGGTAACCGCTAGCTTTGGCAAGACAAGTATCAAAAATTTTCTTTTTCAAATCTTGCAATCCCAATACAACACCTACGCCACGCCTAGAAGTGTCAATACATTTAAGGGCATTGTTATGGATATTAACCAAAATCTAGCCTTTGGCACAGATATATATATCGCAGAAGCGGGGGCTAGGCAAAAAGGCGATATAGCCCAAATCACAAATTTGCTAAACCCGCAATATGGAATCATAGGCGAGATAGGCAATGCTCATATTGAGTATTTTAAAACCATAGAGCAAGTGGCAAAAACCAAATTTGAGTTGCTACAATCAGAGCGATTGCGCAAAGTTTTTGTCTATCAAAAAAATGAATTGCCAAAGCTAGATTCTAGGCTAAAGCGCGTAGTGCAAACCTACCCGCCAAAAGTCAAAAATATCGAAGCGACTTTGGAGCATACAAAATTTGAGCTAGAAATCGATGGGCAGTGGGTAGGCTTTAAAACGCAGATTTTAGGGCGGTTTAATGTGGATAATATCGCTGTTGCGATTTTGCTAGCAAGAGAGCTATCTATCCCTGTAGAATCGCTAAAAAAACTTGTAAAGACATTGCGACCTGTGGAGCATAGGCTAAATCTATCTATGTCAAATGGCAAGACAATCATTGATGATGGGTTTAATGGAAATCTAAATGGGATTTTGGAGGGAATCTATCTTTGCTCACAGTATAAAGGGCGCAAAGTCATCGTAACGCCCGGGCTAATCGAAAGCGATGAGGAATCAAATATAAAGCTAGCAAAAGCGATAGATTCTGTGTTTGATTTGGCTATTGTTACGGGAGAGCAAAATTCTAGGCTGATTGCCTCATATCTGCACCATACGCGCAAAGTCCAGCTACGAGAAAAAACACAGCTAGAAAATGTGCTAAAAGGAATGGTAGGGGAGGGCGATTTGGTGTATTTTGCAAATGATGCCCCTAGCTATGTGTGAGGGATTGTGATTTTGCATTGATTGTGATGCGCTGTTTTTGTATTTTTGCGATATTAAACAACAACTTCAAAAAAGGATTTTACAATGCAACATATTTACGCGCCTTGGAGGGCAAAATATTTTGAGAGTTTTGATGAAAAGGGCTGTCCTTTTTGCGCGATTAGCCTAAATCCGAGCGATGATGAGGAAAATTTTGTGTTTTTTCGAGATGAGGTTTGCTACTGCGTGATGAATCGCTATCCTTACACGCCTGCGCATTTTCTCATAATCCCCCACGAGCACAAAGCCTCCCCCACACAGCTAGAATCAAGCGATTGGCTACATTTACAAAACCTAACCCAAAAGGGTATCGCGCTTTTGGAGGATTTTGGCGCACAGGGTGTAAATATGGGCATAAATATCAACAAAAGTGCTGGGGCTGGTATCCCTGAGCATCTGCATATCCACCTTATCCCGCGTTTTATGGGCGATACAAATTTTTTTACGACTATTAGTGAATGTCGCACTTTTGGGGTGGATTTTAGGGCGACATTTCAGCAGATAAAATCCCTTAGCCAAAAGCATTTTAAATGACTAAGAATCAAAAAGATTTTGTAAATATGGTGCTTGCAAATGGGAATTTTACAAATGCAAATTCTGCAAAATCATTGCCCGCAAATCTATGGCTTTCAAAGCTATTATTTTCAAGTCCATTACTTGCAAATCATTACTTTCAAATCATTACTTTAATGCAGAATCCAAAAAACCGATATGAGAGATACTTAAAGCATATAGTGATAAAGGAGAATGTATGAATTTTTTTAGATTTGTTTTTGTGGGGATTTTTGGTAGTTTTGTATTAAGTAGCGGGGTTTTAAGCATAGCTAGTGCAAATCGATATGATTATTTGCTGTTTTCAAATAGCTATTCTGATGTGCGAAAGGGGGTGGATTTGGGTGCAAATGTCAATAGCAGGCTTCGAGGTAGCACGCCACTTTATGATGCTTCGCGCAAAAACAACACGGATATTTTGTATCTTTTATTAAAGCGCGGAGCTAGGGTAAATGCCATCTCACACGGCGAGACAGCATTGCATAAAGTCGTGCAGTTTAACAACTACAACTTCACGCAGATTTTGCTAAAAGCAGGGGCAAATCCAAATATTAGGGATTCTATTCGTGGCAATACCGCGCTTCATTACGCCGTAGCTTCGCGCAACTCACAGATGATTTCGCTACTTTTAAGCTATGGGGCGGACATAAAAATACAAAATAATGTAGGGGATACGCCCGCAAGATATGTGCTATCAAATGTGAGTGTGCCAAGTATGCAGGCACAAAATAAGCATATTTTGCTTACCACCACGCCTTTTCGCGTAGGCTCTGGTAGTGTCGGGCTAAATGTCCAAAATCTAACAGATTTTTTTATCACCATAACTTATGGCGCGCTATATATGAAAGGCAATCTTATTTCTGAGCAAAGCTTTTCGCGCAAGATTCCACCTCGCTCGATGGTAAGCATAGGTAGCTTGCCTATATCCCAAGAATCCTATGAAAATGTCTCTGTAAATCGTGGTGGGGTAGCTAGCGTGAAGTATGGATTTGGACTTGAGTATGAGATAGAGGGGAGGGCTGGGAATTTTTATCAAAGTGCAAAAGCCCAAATGCAAGTGTGGTAACAAAACAACCAAAAACAACCGACAAACAACAAAGGAATAAAAAACGCCCAAGCAACAAACGCGTAAATTAAGAATCTAAATGAGAGAATCTAAAAGCAGAATCTAAAGGGAGAATCTAAATGAGTGCGACAAACGATACAGCAAAAACGGCGAACACAGCAAAAACAGCGACAAATCCGCTACGCATTTTAGAGCAGGTTTTATTAGGCAAAGAATTTAGCGCAGAAGAGTTGGTGTCTTTGTATGAATGCGATTTATTTACGCTAGGGGAGGCAGCGCATTCTATCCGTGCCAAAAAATACGGCAACAAAGTGTTTTTTAATATGAATCGCCACATAAATCCTACAAATATTTGCGCTGATGTGTGTAAATTTTGCGCTTTTTCTGCGAGCAAAAAAAATCCAAATCCATACCAAATGACCATAGAAGAAGTAGTCGCACAAACGCTAGCTAGCCAATCGCGTGGGGCAAAAGAAGTGCATATCGTTTCAGCCCATAGCCCGCATTATTCATACCAATGGTATATGGAGTGTTTTAGCGAAGTAAAAAAAGCCGCCCCTAGTATCCATCTAAAGGCTATGACGGCAGCTGAAGTGGATTTTTTAAGTCGCAAATTTTCTAAAAATTATCAAGAAGTGCTAGAAGATATGATAAAGGCGGGAGTGGATTCTATGCCCGGTGGCGGGGCTGAAATCTTTGATGAACGATCGCGCAAAAAACTATGTAGTGGCAAAGTATCTAGCACGCGTTGGCTAGAGATTCACGCGTATTGGCATAGCTTAGGCAAGATGAGCAATGCCACAATGCTTTTTGGGCATATAGAGGAGCGAATCCACCGCATAGACCATATCTTGCGACTAAAAAACACCCAATGCGACACGCAAATCGTAGAATCTAAAAATGGCGGATTTAACGCTTTTATCCCCCTGCTTTATCAGCGCGAAAACAACTATCTAAAACTGCCACAAGCACTTAGCGGGCAAGAGATTTTAAAGACTTTGGCGATTGCTAGGATTTTGCTACACAATATCCCGCATATCAAGGCGTATTGGGCGACATTGGGGGCAAATCTAGCCCTTGTCGCACAAGAATTTGGCGCAGATGATATGGATGGGACGATACAAAATGAAAGCATACAATCCGCCGCAGGCGCAAAATCTAAACAAGGCATAAGCAAAGAAAATATGATAGCACAAATCAAAGACGCGGGATTTGTCCCTGTGGAGCGCGATAGCCTCTACAATGAATTGCAAAGCTACTAGGATTTTTATATTACGAAAATAAGAGGAGTGTTTTTGAGTAAAAAAGACAAAGTGAAAGCTACGCTAAGTTTTTTACAAGCGGTTATAATATGTTTGATAACAGCACTATTTGCGATATTTGGTTATGCTGCGATTCACTACAAGGATTTTGATTTGGTGCTTGGCATAAGTGTTGGGCTTAGTGTGTTGTTGCTTGTTATCGTGCTATGTGTTTTTGGGACATATTTTAAAAAAAATCTTAAAAAATTGGAGAAAATGAAATGATGGGAATCTGCGTAGCAATGCTTGCGTTATTAGGGCTTGTTGGCTCTTTGCTTTATATTGTTAGAATTATCAACGAATAGTTTGATAGATATATCCACAAATGATGCGTCCTTATCCGCTTTATTTAGAGATTGGCTTAAAAATAGCAAGGATTTTTGCCTGCCTAGCGTGGAGTAAAAATCTGCGCGAAAAAGTGCGAAATATCCCTTTTATGCTTTCTCATCGCTTTTCAAATCCCAAAAACACCATTAACGCAGATATGTTTATCTCACTAGGGGAAGCCTGCAAGCCAGCGTTGCATTTGAGAAATTATGGACTTCGCAAAATGTCTTGCCCGCTTGATTGGATAATGAGCTATGGTTTAGATGAGGCGTATCGGTGCTTTGAGGTGGAGTTTAGCGATTTTTTTGCTAGTTGCTATGAGGACAGGGGGCAAGATACCAAAAACGGCAAGGAGCGGTGGATAGTATCTGCTAGCAATGCAGGTATGATAAGCATACACGGCTTCCCCAAATCCACTCCCCTAGAATCGTATTTGCCAATATTTAGAGAGAAAATGCAAAAACGATTTGCAAAGCTAAAATCTAAAATCTTAGATTGTGCGTGCGTGGCGTTTGTATGCGCTAGAAATGATAGCGTAGAAAATCTAGCCGATTTTGGCAAAAAATGTATCATTCTTTTTGATTTGTGGCATAAAACCCAACAAACAAATATAGATTTGCGACACGCTAGAGACAAACCAGAGAGAGAGAGTAAAATCCGCGTGGTGATTATCAATGCACGACATAATCAAAATCTATCAAAACAGATTTTGCAAAAACAAATTTATCAAATCAATGAGCGAATTAGCGTGGTGGATTTTGCCTGCGATGATACAAGCATAAATGGCAAAAAATATTTTTTAGGCAATACTTTAGCGTGGCATAGGATAATGTGCCAACTGCGATTAGAATCTTAAATATTTTTGGTTTATGTTATAATCGCTTATATTTTTGCCAAAATTTAATTCGCCAAAAATTTGTAAAAAATTCGCCAAAAATTCCTCAAAACTTAGCCAAAATCTAAAAAATCAAACAAAATCTAAACACACCAAAAGCCCACCATAAAGGCACAAAATGGCAGATGAACAAGAAAAAACAGAAGCCCCCTCCCAGCACAAAATCTCTCGCGCCAAAGAAGAAGGCAATGTCGCTAAAAGCCCTGAAGTTAGCGGTGTTGTGGTGATGCTAGTGGGGCTTGGCGTGCTATTTTTGCTATTTCCTTTTTGGCTTGATAAGATTAAGGGGATTTATGTTTATGCCCTGCATTTTCCAAGCGCGGCAAATGGAGCGGATTTAAGCAAGGCTGATGTGGTAAATATTTTTTGGAATCTAGTGAGTGCTACGGGGATTATGCTTTTGCCTATATTTTTGGTGCTACTTGTGGCAAGTGTCTTGGGCAATGTCGCACAATTTGGATTTTTGATAAGCATAAAAGCGATTTATCCAAAACTTAGCAAGATAAATCCCATAAATGGATTTAAACGCATTTTTTCTTTGCATAATCTTGCAAATGGCGCGCTTATCACGCTAAAAGTGCTTGTGGCATTGGGCGTTGGGGGGATTATTTTATTATTATTTTTGCACGAGATAGAGGGGGTGTCGCATTTGGGTGCGATAGAGCAGATTTTTTGGTGGCGCAATAAATGCCTTATTTTAATCGGCACTATGATTTTGGTATTTGCAGTGATGGCAGCAGCAGACTACGCACTCAAACGCAGGCAATACATAAAATCCCTAAGAATGAGCAAACAAGAAGTCAAAGATGAGTTTATCCAGCACGAAGGGAATCCAGAAATAAAAGGGCGAATCCGCCAGCTTATGCGCAAAAACGCGATGAATAAAATGATGAGCGCGATTCCAAAAGCCCAAGTAGTCGTTACAAATCCTACGCATTATGCCGTAGCACTTGCCTTTGAGGCGAGTGAAAAACGAGCCCCACGCGTAGTGGCAAAAGGCATAGACCACCTAGCAATCCGCATAAAAGACATCGCTAGACAAAACGACATAGAAATCATCGAAAATCCACCTTTGGCTAGAAGCCTCTATAAAGACGCCCCACTAGATATGGAAATCCCTAGCGAATTTTTTGAAGTGGTAATCTCTGTGCTATACGAGGTAAATCGCCTCCGCACCATCAAGGGCAAAAAGCCGTTATTTTAGGGGTTTTTAAGTTTTTGTTGAATATTTTTTTGTTGTCGCTAGGATTTTTTTAGGCAAAAAACGCGTGGCAATTTATGCTATTTTTGCCATATTTTAGATTTTACCTTGTCATATTTAGTGTTGGTGAAATATTTCGGTTATTTACAGCATTATTGTATTTAGATTTTTGAAGAGTCAAAAAATCTTTTATGCCCATTTTGAGGTTTAGAGATATTTTGATTTAGGCTATGCGCCCTGCTTAGTATGGCAAGGTAAATCTTGTCATTTTGAGCACTAGATTGCACGCGTTAGATTTTCCTCATTTAGCACGATGTAGTTGTGGATAACTCTATCATTTTAAGTGGATTTTGCATAAAATCCGCGTGGCAATTTGCCCCCTCATCGTCATTGCGAGCAAAAATGAGCGTAAGCGAGTTTTTGCGTGGCAATCTATAAATCAAAAAAAAAAAAAACATTGCCATATTTTAAGAGCAAGTGAAGTATCTAAAAAACCATAGATTGCCACAATTCTAGCCTTTTTTTACAAAAGCCTAGAATCTCGTAATGACGACAACCCATTGTCATACTAAGGGCGCGTGCGCGAAGTATCAAAAAAAAAAAAAAAACAAAATCTGCAAACAAACGCAGTTTTGTAACATAACGCGATTTTGCACAAAACAAAAATCATTTGGATACTTCGGCGACTTGCGAAACCTAAATATGATAATAATGGAAAGTCGCAATATAGCAACGAAAATCCTGTCATTGCGAGCGTTGCAACGCAACGCGTGGCAATCTATTTGTTAGTTTTTTGTCAAAAGTGTGTTTTTTTGGTATTTTGCAAAAATAGATGCCACGATTTTGCAACTTTTAACAAAGTCGCAAAATCTCACAATGACAGAATTTTCTTTGTCATATTGAGCGCGTGAGAGCAAAATATCTCTACTTACATTTTTAGATTTTGAGATACTTCGGGCTACGCCCTCAGTATGACAAAATTCTTTTGTGGATTGCCACGCAAGTCTTGCGACTTGCTCGCAATGACGAATAAAACGCCTTGAGATATTTCGGTTTCTTGCGAAAATTAAGTATGATAAAAATGGCAACAAAGATATTTTTGCTTTAAAAAAAGCCCACAATATGACAACAATAGAGATGCTTTAGTGAAATTTTATACAAAGGTGTCTGCGGAGCCTTTTGCAAAGATTTTTGCGAAATTTTCTACAAATATCTTTGCAAAACCTCACAAAAAATACCCTCCATTTTGATTTCAAACTATTGTTGATTTTAATTTAGCTATTGATAAATCTCTCTATCCGCTCCAAGCCCTCTAAAATTTGCTCTTCTTTGCAAGCAAAGCTCATTCGCACAAATCCTTCCGCACCAAACGCGCTTCCGGGCACAAGTGCTACGCCCTGTGATTCTAGCAGTTGTTTGCAAAACTCCATAGAATCCACTTTGCCAAAACTGCCACCAAAATCCCCAGCCATTTTGTCAAAACCACCGCTAGAGTCCCCACCAAAATCCGCATTAGAATCCCCGCTAATTTTTAGATTTGGCTTTGTCGCTCCCACGCCGTTTATATCGATAAAAAGATAAAATGAGCCCTGCGGTTTTAGCACGCTTAAGCCTGCGATTTTTTCTATCCGCGCGCAGGCTATATCCCTGCGATTTTTAAAAGCCCCCCTCATTGTCTCTATGTCTTTATCCACCGAGCCATTTAGCGCGACTATGGCGGCTTTTTGGGTTATGGAGTTGATATTTGAAGTGCATTGGCTTTGCAAATTATCCATCATTTTTACTAGCTTTGCGTCTTTGCAGGCTAGATAGCCCATACGCCAGCCTGTCATCGCCACAGATTTACTAAGCCCATTTATAGTGATAGTGCGCTCTAGGCTAGCAGAATCTATCGCGCCCACCGAGCAAAACTCCCCATCATAGATAAGTTTTTCATAGATTTCATCAGCGATTATCCAAATATTTGTGCCTTTTAAAACCGCGTTTATTTCCTCTAGCTCACGGCGTGAATACACCATACCTGTGGGGTTTGATGGCGTGGTAAGCACGAGGGCTTTTGTCTTAGGTGTGATTGCGTTTTTTAGCTGTGTGGGGGTGATTTTTAGCCCGCTTGCAGAATCAGTGTTGATTATCACGCTTTTGCCCCCGCTGTATGCGACTAGCTCGGGGTAGGTTACCCAATAAGGTGCGGGGATTATCACTTCATCGCCCTCATCAATGATTGCTTGAAATACATTAAAAAGCGATTGTTTTGCGCCATTGCTTACCAAAATCTCTTTTGGAGTGTAGTCTAAACCATTATCTTTTTTTAGCTTTTTTACAATCGCATCTTTTAGCTCTGGGATTCCCGCCACCGCAGTGTATTTGGTAAATCCGCTATCAAGGGCTTTTTTTGCCTCTTCTTTGATGGCGTTTGGCGTGTCAAAATCTGGCTCGCCTGCTGAAAAACTAAGGATATTTTTGCCCTGTGCTTTTAGCTCTCTTGCAAGGGTTGAAATCGCAATCGTAGCGGATTCTTGGAGGTGTTGGATTTTGCGTGAATAAGTGGGATTCATAGTTGCTCCTTAGGGTGAAGTTTTGCAAATGGATAAAATCTAAAAACAAAAATCTAACAAAATTTTGATAAATTTTTAGATTTTAGATTTTATCTCGTGGCTTGAGTGCTAAAATTTTGGCTAAATTGTATCAAAAGCAAGACAAAAAGAAGCAAAATCCCCATAAATCAAAAATATTTTTCGCATTTTTGGAAGTATTTTTGCGCAAGATTTTTTGGTTTTTTGAAGCATTTTTTGTTTTTGTTACGATTCTTTACATTTTTTGCTTTGTGCATTTGTGCGCATTTTGAGCGTGTTTTTATAAGTCGATAAAAATAACAAAATCTATAAAAGCACGATTTTACCGAGCTTTTATCAAAATATAAACCATTATGATAAAATGATTTCTCATTATCTTTTTTGCAGGTTGTTTTTTTTTTGTATTATCCAAAAGTAAAATTTTTACAAATCAACTATATTTTAAAGGTAAAAAAAATGAATGATAAGGGACAAAGATTGACTAGCGTGCGAAAAAACGCAAAAATGTCTATAACAGGCAAAATCCTAACAAGTGGCGCGAGTATTTTTCTAGCATTTTGTGATTTTACGCAAGCGCAGATACAAGAATCTAGCGAGCGAGCAAAATCCAAAAAAGACTATATCGATGGGCTAGAATCTAAGGATTTAGGCAAGGTGGTGGCAAAGGGGTTTAGCGACCCGCACGACAAAGAATTGCAAGCTTACCAAAGCAGTGCGGGCAAAATCAATCGCGAAATGCTAGATTCTAACCCTAGTGGCAATGGGGATATTACAAGCATTTTAAGAATATTGCCAAATGTCCAATACGACATAGCACAGCAACGAAGCACCACGCCGGGTGAAATCGACCCTGCGAAAATCAGCATTAGCGGTGGATTGCATTATCAAAACAACTTCCAACTTGATGGAATGAATATGAATAATGATATAAATCCTATGGGGACTACGGGCTATTATGGTGGGGCAAAGGGACAATCTCAAGGGCTAAATATCGACACGAGTTTGCTAGAATCTATCACAGTGCAAGATTCTAATATTTCTGCTTCTTATGGTGGTTTCACAGGTGGTGTAGTGGAGGCAAACACACGGCGTCCTAGCAAAAAATACGGCGCAAATTTTTCTTATCAATTCACGCAGGGCAACGCCGACCCTAGCAAATTCTCTCTTACCAATTACCATATAAACGCGACCACAGATACGCAACTCTCAAATTTTATCAATTCTAGTAGCGAATCAAATCAGCCCATTTTTACCAAGCACCTAATCCGTGCAAGCGTAGAATCTAAAATAAATGAGCGATTTGGTGTGCTAGCAAGTTTTTCTAGCACGCTTAGTTTTATCCCGCTTTGGTATAATTCTCTTAGCTACTTAGAGGCGGGTGGCATAACGCCAAAAAAGCAAAATCAAAATCGCCAATCATACAACTATTTTTTCAAAGCCTATTATGATTTTAGCCCAAATGTTAGGGCAGAATTTACTTATTCTTACGCACCACAAAATAATACATATTTTATATCAGGGACAAGGGATAATTTTTATACTTCCATTTTGGGAGGACATCAAGCAGGGCTCAAAACAACTTGGGATAATGCTTTAGGCACACTTACAAACACACTAAGCTACTCATATATGCAAAATTCCACAGAGACAATAGGCTATACAAATCATCAGTTTTGGTATATGAGTGAGGCAAAAAATTGGGATTATACTTGGGGGAGCGTAAGGCAGGGGGGACACGCTCCATATCACTCTACACAGCACACACTAAACAATAAAATCGTGCAAGATTTTAGAGAATTTGAAGTGCTAAAAACCACGCATAGATTTTCACTTGGTGCAGAAATCGCTTATCAATATGTCCAAAACTCTAATCCTAGATTATATTATGCTAGCTCACATTCCCCACGCCCTATGAATGCGCAAATGCAACAATCTTGCTTAAATACAGATATGGAATGGTGTGATACCACAAAAACAACTTATGTCTATACAAATGCTAGTAGGAAGTATGCTGCAGCTGATGCTTCAAAAGGGGAGAGTCAATATGATAGTTACCGCGTAAGTTCATTGCAAGATTTTGGCATAAGCGATGGCACAATACAAGTCAATGGCTACAACACGCAGACTTGGGAATATGGGCAATGGGTAACAGGCTCTAGGGCATTATTAAAAGGGGGAGTGGGATTAGATAATGTGTTGGGAGCGGTGTTTGTAGAAGATGATATAAATCTACCCATAGGGAATCTAGGCGAGCTAAATGCTAGGTTTGGCATACGCACCGATACAGATAGCTATATGGGAAAGGTTACCTTTGCTCCGCGTTTTAGTCTAAACTACATTACCCCCGCACTTTCAGAATTTAAAACACAAATCACAGCGGGGGCAAATCGCTACTATGGGCGCAATATCTTTGCTTACGCGCTCGCTGATGGTATGAATACATTGCTAAAATATATCACAAGAAGCGGACCTGATAAAAGTTTTGATGATATTTTGGCGGAGCATTTTGCCACAGGCAATGTATGCGACCCCACAACAGCTGATTATAGCTACAACTGCGTATATCAAGTGGGGCAAAACCAAACCAAATTTAACCAACTCAAAGTCCCCTATGTCGATGAGTTTATGGCTGGAGTGGCTCAACAAATACAGCATTTCACACTAGGGGTAAAATATATCTATCGTCTAGGCAAAGATGAAGTGCGCAGAAGCACGAGCAATGTGAGTGGATTGCCTGCAGATTCTGCGTATCAAAGCAATTATTACATATACACAAATGAGGGCAAATCCACGACAAATGTCATCACAATTACTTTGCAAAATAACGCACCGCTAGAGATTTTAGGCATAAAGCATAATGCGTTATTTGCTTTTGATTGGACAAATGTGAGGCGAAACTACACGGATTATACCGATACGCTTACAAATTTGGAGCTAGCAAATCAATGGATAAGCTGGAATGGGCAAATAATCCGCTACGCAGATAAACCTGCGGAGAACTTTATCCGCCCTTACACGATACGGCTAAATACCACGCATAGCTTTAGCATTGGACGCACAAAGTGGCTACTTAATAACTTCTTTCGGTATAGAAGTAGCTACCTTGCTATGGCGAGCACGCCCGCAAGCTATGGTGGGAATAATAGCCGACCGCAACCTGATAAAGTAGATGGCGTGTATGTGGATACATTTCGCCCGCTTCGTATAAAAGGGGCATTTACTTGGGATATTCGGCTAGGTTTTGAAGTCAATGTGTGGAAAGATAATACCTTGTATGCAAATGTGGATATTTATAATGTGCTAGATGCTAAAAATCTTGCTATTGCTTCGGCGTCTTATAGTGCGAGTGCGGGGACTACGGCAGTGCCTGTGTATGAAGTCGGCAGGCAGTTTTGGCTACAAGTGGGGTATAAGTTTTAGATTTTACAAAATGCGTGTTTGCAATATGTGTTTGGGCTTGCGTTTGGCGTTTTTTGTGCTTGACATTTAGAAACGCAAAATCTAAATAGATTCTAAAATTTACCAAACACAAATTTAGCTTGCAAACTAATCGCAAAATCTTTTATAAAATCACTCACACAAGATTTATAACTCTAATCACAAAATCGCTTCAAAATCGGCTTATACGCATCGATTCGCCTATCGCGCAAAAATGGCCAGATTCTGCGGACATCTTGGGTGCGCGACAAATCCACCTCGCATTCTAAAATCCCCTCTTTGTCGTCTAGCTCGGCTAATATCTCGCCTTGCGCACCGCTTATAAAGCTATGCCCCCAAAATTCTATCCCCTCGCCCACACCGCTTGTATCAGGCTCAAAACCCACGCGATTTATAGCGATTGTCGGCAGAGCGTTTGCTATGCTATGCGCTCTTTGAATCATCTGCCACGCCCCTAGTTGCCTAGCCTTTTCTTGCGCATCATCGCTAGGGGTATATCCAATCGCAGTGGGATAAAAAAGCATATCAGCCCCTTTTAGTGCCATTATCCGCGCCGCTTCAGGATACCACTGGTCCCAGCACACTAGCACGCCTACTCTGCCCGCACTTGTCTTGATAGGCTCAAACCCCAAATCCCCCTGCGTAAAGTAAAATTTCTCATAAAAGCTAGGGTCATCGGGTATGTGCATTTTGCGATATTTTCCTGCGATTTGCCCATCTTTTTCAAAAACCACAGCGGTGTTGTGATATAGCCCTTTTGCGCGTTTTTCAAACAGCGAAGTGATGATAATGACTTCATTTTGCCTAGCAAGCGCGCTAAAAAACGCCACTTCATCATCAAAAGATTCTGCCAAATCAAATATATCCACATTTTCGCTTTGACAAAAATAATGATTTGAATGCAGCTCTTGCAAAGCGATGATATGGGGAATCTTTTGGTGTGAGTGGTGTTTGCTAGAATCTATTTTGGCGTTTTTGGCATTATCAGCGATTTTGCAAATCTCTTGTGCTAGAAAATCTTGCGTGGCTTTATAGCTACCTTTGAAACTATGCTGAATCGCGCTTACTAGGACTTTTTGGCTAGGATTTTGCGGGGATTTTTGCATAGATTATTCCTCATATTCGCTATCGGGGTTTTGATAGTCATCATCATCATATTGCTCATACCCGCCCATTTCATCATCATCAAAATCCTCCCCCCACTGCTCATCATCGCTCCACTCTCCCCCCTCTTCCTCATCATCAAAGACTGCTTTTGCTTTTATGGATTTTGATTTTGCGTAGTTATATTGCTTAGCGTTGTGGCTACAAATGCTATCTACAAAATCTACAAAATCTAAGTTTTTAGCTAGCATACCTAAATCCACATTATTGCCTAAATGTTGTCTTGTGTTTGTTGCTGTGATACACATCGATTCTCCCTTATAATGATGTCTTGGATAATCTCGCTTGCAATTTGCAATCCAAAACTAGCCGTTACCCCCTCAAAACTCCCTAGCAAGTTGCAATTTGCGTGCTCAATACTAAATACGACTTTAAAATTCCCACTAAAATCAGCTTTTTTTAGAAGCAGGCGAAATTTTCTAGCAAATTTATCCCCGTGAGTAGCCCAAATATTGCCTACGCGGATATTTAGCGGATTTATCCTTTTGCCACTGCCCATAGAGGATATATATCGCCCATAGGGCAATCTTTCGCACGCCTTAGCAAGCAAGATTTTGGCATCTATATCATCAATCGCATCGACTACATAATCATAATCAATAATTTGCTTATTTAGCCCTAGCACTTCGATTAGATTTTCATCTAGCGTTTCTTGTATGCCTTTTATGCCCTCATACATTTGCTCCAAAACGCGCACTTTTGGCTCTCCCACGCGTTCAGAGCCGATTTGGCGATTTTGGTTGCTTATATCAAAGCAGTCTTTATCTACGATAGTGATATGTTTTAACCCCGTGCGATATAGCGCATCTAGGACAAATCCCCCCACTCCGCCTGTGCCAAGCAGCAACACGCGAGAATTTATGATTTTTTCATAATATTGTCCAAACAAAATCTTAGAGCGAGAAAATCTATTTGTCGTGCTACCCTGCAAGATGATTTGCTCTTCTAATGGCAATGGTATCGGGCAAGTCATATTATCCCCTTAAAATTAAAGTAAGCTAGTAAGCTAATGTTTGATTTAAAAAAAAGCAGTTTGCAAACAAAAGTAGCGATTATAGCACATATAGCGCAAAAATGCCCTATTTTTGCGACAAACACAGCGCAAAATCTAATGCAAAAAAATCTAATACAAAATCTAATCTTATGTCATAAATTTATCGCAAAATCAAACTTCAAATTGCGATTCATCAGTGTAGAGTTCTTTTATGCCCTCGCTAAAAGTAGCGACTTTGCAGCTATGTTCAGCGGTGGCGACTAGCTTTGCTACCGCTCCTATATCTCTCCCATAAGCATAAATCCCAATCCCCTTCACAATCACAAAATTGCTTTTGTTGGTTTTAAAATAGCGGATAATATCCGCATCTGCCCTCTCATAAAATGTATCATAATCCTTGCTATCTAAAATCGCACATTGCTTGCCTAGCACTTTGTATCCTAGATAGTCATTTGGCACAAGTGAGCTTCGCTTGAGCGAATACGCAATCGCAAATGGCGCATAAGCACAAATCACAAATTGTGCGTCCAAAAAATTGCGATAAATGCTTGCGTGAATATAGCTATCTAGGCTTGCTTCTTTCCAGCGGTAGTCCTCTTTGTCGTGCAAAAGCATAAACGAATCCAAATCCATAGAATCTAGCAGGGCGTCTTTGCGGTTTATGAGGAAATTTTCCTTGCTAAGCCTAGCAGAAATACTCCCATAAAAAATCCCAAACACCCCATTTTGAAACAGCGAAGTAGAGACTTTGCAAAGCGTATTTATGATTTTGGTATCGGTGTGTTTTATGTGGATATTCATAAATTCTCCTAGATTTTAGTCTTGTTCGTGGGTTTGGTGGATTTTGTTATTTTTTGTTCTTTTTTGTTCTTTGATTTTGGTTTTTGGGTTTTGTTTTATAATGCGTTGTTTGTTGATTTTTGTTTTGTAATGTTTTAGATTTTGTGGTTTTTGGTTTTTTTTGGTTTTTGTTGTTGGATTTTTATGATTTTTGCGGATTTTAGATTTTTATGCGAAGTCGTATTATAGCTTATAAAGATTAGAAAAATCGCTATGTGAAGTTGTCTTTTGTAGAATATTTTGATAGATAAGAAATAATGGCTAGGTTGTCATAAATGGATTTTGTCATAAATGCTTTTTTGCAAAATCCATTTATGACAAAAATGCAACCGATGCAAAATCCGCTACAAAATCCGCGCTTTTATTGCTTAAAAAAGCTAAAAAGCGCGAAACGCATATTTTTCACAAAATCTAAAATCTAATTAAGATTTTAGCCTAGCAAAATCTAGCGTTATTTTTTGCAGCTATTTTTTTTGCAAAGGTCGCATTATAAAAGGCTACAAAATCTAAAATAAGTCTATTTAGGCTTATTTTAGAGGGTTTCTCACCACTGCGACTTTGTCTGCTCCGCCCTCGCGTGTGAGGAGGTAGAGCTCATCGCCTTTGATAGCTATGTCGCCTATATCACCCACGCTTGGGAGTGTATAAGCATCGGTAATGCTCTTGCTAGCGAGGTCGATTACAAGTAGTGCATTGTAGTTTTTAGACACGGCAAGCATTTTGCCATTTACAATGTCCGCACCTGTAATGTAGAAGTTGCTTACTTTCGCACCCTCTTTTAGCTCTAAGCCTTTACCAAATTCCAAAATCGTCTCTTCGCTGATTGTGTTGTCTTTGGTGTCATATTTGAGCAACACAACATTTGGAGCTTTTTTGGCAGCGACTGTTACCATATACGCATATCGAGAATCTGGGTCTTTAGCAAGGCTTAAGATATAGTTTTTCTTCGCTCTTGTTGTGCCAATGTTGATTCTCGAACCTTTGGTGTTTTTGTAGAGCAGTTCATTTTTCTTGCCAAATGCTGGAAGCAAATTGCCCTCTACGCGTGGTAAAAACTCCCATTGGATAAGTTTATCTGTCTCATCTAGGCTTTCCACACGCTCTACACCCCAAATCGCTTTGTTATACGCAGTGGCTACGAGTTTGCCCGGTGCATAAAATGTCGCATCAACGGTGATAGGGACATCTGTGCCGTTTGGCTGGTCGATAGCGGCAAACTCTTTATACTCGCTGAAATTATCATCAGTGAAATACACAGAGCCACCTGTGCCGACTACGGCAAATTCGTTGTTTTTCTTATCATACGCCAAACCGCCGACATAGCCTTTTTTGCCTGCGAAGTTTTCAGGGATTATGCCAATCTCTTTTGTGCCTACCACAGAAAGTGGAGTTTGATTTTGGCTTAAAATCGGTGAATTAGCAGGATTAGTATCAAACGGATAGTTTGAGTCCTCATTTTCGTTTGCACCCGGAATCCACGGCTTAGGTCCTTGATTGCCACCAAGTAGGCTTAGCTTGCCCGGGCGGAAATTCTCGTGCCAATGCACAGGGTCCCAAAACTTAGAAGCCAAACCAATATCCCAAGTAAATCGAGTAGCCGCAGGTGCGCCTCGACCGCCAAATGGAGGTGGTCCATTAGTGATGAAAAACTGCACGACATTGGTAAATACGATAAACACAGAGAGCGCATACACTGCTTTGCCATATTGGCTAAATTCTTTAATCTTAATTTCAGAATCTAGAAGCTCTTTGCCAAGCGCGTTGTCTTTGCGGATAAAGAGCATCATCACAGCCATAGCCAAAATCACAACCCAATACACCACAAACGCCCAAGTGTAAGTATGCAAGCCAAACATAGCTTCGCCAAAGCCTTGTCCTATATCGCGTCCTGCGTGGTTACCGATATGTCGCAAGCCCTCAAACAAAAACCAAAAGCCTGTGAGGAACACCGCTACCATATACTTGATTTTCACGCCATAGCGCACCATAAATAGCCCCAAAATCCCAACGATAATCATACCAAATCGCTCGTGTCCGCATAGCAAGCAGGGCGATTCTCCTTTGACAAAGCCTAAGTAGAGGTTTGCCATACCCACAGGGACTACCAAAATAAGTAGCACGGCAGTTGCCATTACGATGTTAAAGTTCTTCTCTGTGAGAAGTTTATCAAATAACTCTTTCATAACAGCCTCCTACTACAGCGTAATACCTGGGACCCAAGACGCCGCAGACGCCACAAGCCACAACACTACATCAAAGGCAATCACCCCAGCGATGATGCCAAACGCCAATCGTTCTTTTTGCGGTTTAAACCAAATCAGCAAAACCGCTATGAATGCCAAGAGATACTCTAGGAACTCCATACAAACTCCTTTTTTATAGGATAGATTTTGCATCTGAATCCAAATCAACCATTTTTCACATAGCAACGCAAGAATCCACAACTACATTTTAATAATGAATGCAAGCAAGCTAATGAAATGATTGGATATATCAAATCAAATGCACTTTTAGTATATCCAACAAAAAGCTAAAAATAGCAATATTATTTACACTTTTTGATTCTTTTTGTCGTTTTTTTTTTTTTTGTTTTTTGGTGCAAAATCTTGTAGCAAAATCTTAGTAAAAACCTCGCAAAATATCCACAAAATCTATATTTTTGCCCAAATCACCAAAAACGCCAATCCAAAAATCATTTGCAAATTTTAAAGCAAAATCTAAGCAAAATATTTTTTAGATTTTAGAATCTTTGCAAAATCTAGCACATAAACTTGCATATAAATTTTTGCACATAAATTTGCAACCCAAAATCTAAAAATTATGCCCCAAAAACGCTTTGTAAAATATCTAGTTTTTATGGCATTTTATTAGAAATACTTTATACAAAAGTCGATATAATGCAAAGTATTTGTAAAATCTAGCACATAAATCTAGCGGATTTTGTGCAAAAAATAAGCAAAAAAGCGCGGTGATAATAGCGACAAAAAGCTACAAAAAAGGAGAAAAAGAAAATGTTGGCACGATTTCAAGGGGTAATAAAGCAGTATTATTTCGCAGTGATTGTGATACTTGTGATATATGCTTTGGCGGTAAATGAGCAGGTGGGCAAACTTTGCGCGGGCGTGGCGATTTTGCTATTTGGTATGCTTTTTTTGGGAGAGGGATTCCGCGCTTTTTCTGGCGGATTTTTGGAGCGCGTGCTAGCCAAATACACAAACAACGCCGTAAAAAGCATTATTTTTGGCACGGTTGCTACGACTATTATGCAAAGCTCTAGCCTTGTTTCTGTGCTTGCGATTTCGTTTGTGAGTGCTTCGCTTATCGGGCTTACGCAAGGTATCGGCGTGATGTTTGGGGCAAATCTAGGAAACACCGCTGGCTCGTGGCTAATCGTAGGGGCTTCTTCTATCAATATTTCTGCGTTAGCCCTGCCTCTGATTGTAGGCGGACTTTTGTTTAATTTTCAAGCCTCCAAAACTTACAAAGGCATAGGAAAAGTCCTTGCTGGGCTTGGATTTTTCTTTTTGGGTGTGTTTTACATTAAGGCTGGGTTTGAGAGCTTTCACGGGGTTATGGATTTGTCTAAATACACGCTTGAAGGCTATGCAGAAGTGTTTGGATTTTTGCTTTTAGGCGCGCTTATCACTTCGATTGTCCAAAGCTCTCACGCCACCCTAGCCATCATCATCACAGCATTTTTAGAGCAGCAAATCAGCTACACAGGTGCGCTAAGTGCGACACTAGGCACGAGCGTGGGAGGGGTGATAACTGCGCTTGTAGCCTCTCTAAGCGCGAATGTCGATGGACGCAGATTAGCATTAGCAAATTGTATGTTTAATTTCACTACCGTGCTAATTGTGGCAGTATTTTTCTTTCAATTTCAAAATCTAAATGACTTTTTAGGCGATGCGATGGGCTTTGCCAAGACACTAGAAGAGGGCAATTCTTACTTGCTTAGATTAGCGATTTTTCACACGCTATTTAATCTATTTGGAGTCGTGCTTTTAATCGGCTTTATCCCCGCTATGGCAAAACTGCTTACCAAACTGCTAAAAAGCAATACCAAAACCCAAACCGTATCTACTCCGCTTTTTATCAGCGAGATTTTGCTATCCTACCCAGACACTGCGATGGGCGCGCTAAATAACGAAGTAAAGCACCTTTATGACAATGCCTATATGATTATTTCGCGTGCGATTGGATTTCATAGGCAGGATATTTCCTCTACTGCGGCATTTTCTAGCCTAGTAAAGAAAAAAGACTTGCTAAAAGAGGACATAAATGTAAGCGAGCTATACAACACGCAGATAAAAAGTTTGTTTAACGCGATTATGGATTTTTCGACAAAGTTGCAGGTTTTTACGACAAATAAAGAGCATATTGAGCGCGTTGTCGCTATACAAATCGCTTCACGCAAAATCGCTGAAGCCACCAAAAATGTGGGACTGCTAGAGCGAAATATGCGCAAACACTCCACAGGTAGCAATGTCGCGCTAAAAAAAGAATATGATGATATGAGGCTTGATTTGGGGAAACTGCTTCGTATGATAGAATACATCAAAAAAGCCCCCAAAGAGGATAGAAAAGATATGAAAAAACTTCTAAAAGAGCAAAAGAAGTTTTTTAAAATGCAAGATAGAGAGGCGTTTGACATTGTCGAATCCCTAATCGCAAAAAAAGCGGTAAATGCAGCAGATGGGACTTCACTGCTAAATGACCTCTCTTTCATCAACAATGTCGCAAAAGAGCTAATCGGCGCGATAAACCATATCTATGGGCTATCCAAAAACACCGACATAGGCAAAAAGCGCAAAAAAGATAAGAAAAAGTTGCAACCCGCAGAAGATGAAAAATACCTAAAAAAACTCTCTGTGGATAAAGAAGCAATCGATGAATCTAGCAAGCATTCTAGCAAAAATAATGCTACCAAAAAGAGTGCTACGGACAAACCTAAAAAGCCTAGCGCGACAAAAAACCATACTAAAAAACCTAGCCAACCTCCCAAAAAACAGCCTACAAAAAGAGGCAAATAAGAATTGTAAATAAGAAGGACAAATAAGCAAGATTTGCAAAATTTGGATTTTTGTTGTAAATGATTTAAGGGGGTAGATTTTGTCATTGCCACGCAGATTTTGTGTAAAATCCGCGTAGCAGTCTATTTTATTAGTTTTTGTCAAAATCGTGTTTTTGACATTTTATAACGATAGATTGCTAACGCTTAACTAGCGTTCGCTCGCAATGACGAAATTTTCTTTGTCATTGCAAGCAAAAGCTTGCGATCATTGCGAGCGAGTCGCAGGACTTGCGCGGTAATTCAACTTTTTATCGTCATTGCGAGCAATGATTCTGCTTCTGTCATTGTGAGCGTGGCTATGCTAAGCGTAGCAATCTATCCTCTTGTCATACGACAAACATTCCTTCATTGCGAGATTTTACGACTTTGTCAAAAGTTGCAAAATCGTGGCAATGACAACAACCATTCCGCCATTGCGAGCGAATGAAACAAGCGTGGCAATCTATATTTATTAGTTTTTGTCAAAATCGTGTTTTTGACATTTTATAACGATAGATTGCTACGCAGTTTGATTCTAAAAAATTCAAACTGCTTGCAATGACAAAATTTCCATCTTTTACCAATGACAAACGCACAATCGCTAATCATTATTCCTAAAAATCCACACAAAAAAAAATAAGAAATTATGAAAAACATAATCAACTTACTTGACTTGTTTTTTTTTTGTATAATCGACTCGCCACCTTGAGATAGATTCTCACATAAGTCGGCAAAAAGGTGGCAAAATCTAAATCTTTTAATAAGGAGGTATTGAGATGAATAAAATCATTTCAACACTAACATTGAGTGCCTTTTTAGGCATTAGCGGGCTATCAGCAAATGGCGTTGGTTCTAAAGTAGAATCAACATTTACGCAAGCGGATTCTAACTTTCTTTTTGGCGAAAATGCTAAGAATCTAAATGTGCAAGTCTTATCTCAAGAAGAGCTAAAAGAAACCAAAGGCGAATTTTGGCCTGCTATTTTTTGGGGTATGGGGACTGGGTTTGCTTGGGGTTCTGGGCAATCCATTGCGACAGATTGGTGGAATAAGCAACCAATCAATTGGGATAATGCCATAAACAATGGCTTATGGGGTGCGGCTGGAGGTGCTGTATTTGGCGGTCTTGGTAGCAAATTAGGCATTCGCTAATATTATTGTTTAATTGATGAAAATGAGATTATTTAAAGTATTTATATTTTACTTCTTGTGTATGTTTTGCTTTCTGCTAGTCGCACCATATATCCTTTTTTATGTGCCGATAGCAAGCATTACAAGCTATATGGAATCTCAAATATCTAACCCAAAAGAATTGCTATTTTCAAGTTTTGTTGTGGCAATTTTTTGGGCTATTAGTATGTGTATATTCACATATTTTTACTACCGAAATAAATAGTGTTTTGATATTGTGGCGAGGCAATGTAGCAACGCTATAAAATTTTGAAATCAAGCAAGAAAAAACTTCTTGCTTGACATGCATAAAAATTAAAAAAGAATCAAAAATGCCACGCATTAGATTCTGCAAAAAACGCAGAATCTAATTGCTCGCAAAGACAGAGGTAGAGTCGTTGCTTGCAATAGTAACTTAACTTTGTCAAATTTAGATTTTATAAAGAGTGAAGTATTTAGCAAAAAACACAACAACAACATAAAATCTAAATTCTGTTGCAACTTTGCTTTAATTTCGTTTTGATTTCACTTTGATTTTGCGTTATTTTTGCCTTAATTTCGCTCTTTGTAGTCTTTGTAGTCAAAGGATTTTAGCAGGGTAAATTTACCATTTTCTATCACGCCTAGAGAGGGGAGGGGCACGCCATTAAAAGTCGTGTTTTTGACAATCGTGTAGTGAAGCATATCCAAAAGCGCGATTCTATCGCCTATCTGCAATGGCGTATCAAAGCTAAAATCCCCGATAATATCCCCTGCCAAGCAAGTAGGACCGCCAAGTCGATAGGCATATTTTCCACCGATATTTTGTTGTGTTTGGTTGTGCTGTTTTGCGACATTTTGCGTGGCAATATCGCTAAGGCATTCGCCTTTGTCCGCTTCGCATAGCACTTTTTTAGATTTTGATTCTGCGTTGCGAGAGATTTTTATCACGGCGGGGCGATATGGCATCTCTAAGCAGTCAGGCATATGCGCGCTAGCACTCACATCTAAAATAGCGATTTGCTTTTCATTATGCACTATATCCACCACTTCGCCTAGCAAAAATCCACACTCCCAGCCCACAGCTTCTCCGGGCTCTAAAAAAACCTCGATATTTTCATACTTAGCTTTTATATCTTTGATAAGTGAGATAAGCAAATCTGTGTCATAGCCTTTTTTGGTGATATGATGTCCGCCACCTAGATTTATCCATTTCATTTGTTTGATAGCGTTTGAGAAATGTTTATCGATATGTCTTAGCGTCCGCTCTAGCGCGTCTGCGCCCTGCTCGCAATGCGTGTGAAAATGCAAACCATCTATCCCATCTAGCTTGCCATCTATCCCAAATTCTGCTAGCCCTTTTGCAAATTCGCTAGGCGTAATCCCAAGCCTAGAATATCTCGCACACGGATTGTAAATCTTAGGCTCTACTTCGCTAAAAAGCGGGTTTAGTCGCAATCCCACACTTATGGGGCTTAAGCCTAGATTTTGTAGTTTTGTATTTTTGGATTGTATGGTGGATTTGTATCGCTGCCATTGAGAAAATGAGTTGAAAATAATATGCGTAGCGATTGATAAAAGGGCGTTTATCTCGCTTGGTTTATATGCGGGCGAAAACACGCAGATTTCTTTGCCACTCTCGCGCCCGCCGATTTCTTCAAACCCTAGCGTAGCTTCGTGTATCCCGCTTGCCGTGCTTCCTGCTAGGACTTTGCGTAGTTTTTCAAACTTCCGCCAAAACGCATAGCCTTTTAGTGCTAGCAAGATTTTTGCACCGCTTTGCTTTTGGATAAAATCTAATATCGCAAGATTTGATTCTAGTTTGTCATTTTCTAGCACATAGCAGGGTGAGGGCAGGGCAAAATAATCAAAATTTTCATCTAGCATTTTTTGGATTCTCTTTTTTTTAGATTTTATTTTGGCTATTTTTGGTTATTTATTCATTTTTGGATTTTGCAGATTTTGATTTTGCAAGCGCAAATTTTTGCGACTTTTTTGCGCTCAAAAATTTTCACAATGATTTTGCTACTTTATCATCAAATCCTGTATCGCTCGCTCTATTTCTAGCGGATTTGATTTTGAGATAAACGCATTTGCTTTGAGCGACATTGCCATATCCTCGTTGCTTGAGCCACTCATAGATGAATTTACCACGATAGGGATTTTTGAAGTAGCAGAGTTTTCTTTGACTTGCTTTATGACTTCAAACCCGCTAGCCTCTGGCATCTCCAAATCCGTGATAATCATTCCAATATTTTCGACATTTGTGCTTGGGTCAAATAAATAATCCAAAAGCCTTCTGCCATTTGGGAAATCGTGGTGGATTACGCCTACTTTGTCTAGGATTATTTGCATTGTTTTTAGCACGCTTGGGCTATCATCAGCTAGCAAAATCTCTTTGTGCGTGCGAAGTTTTTTGACTTTTTCTAAATCTTGCTCTTTTTCTTTGTCTATCCACGGGAATACATCAACAAGCATTTTTTCAATATCCACCACTTGGACTAATCGCCCATCAAAATAGCGCGTGCGCGAAACTAGCTTGTTGCTAGGATTGCCCGCAGTCCCACCTGTGCTTTGCTCGATTTCTGTCCATTTTTTGCTTAGGATTCTATCTGCTTCATATACGCGCACGCCTATCGTCCAGCGCGAAAACTCACAAATCATCACAATATCATCTTGCCCATCTTGCTTGATACGATATGGGCGCAAATCTTTGGTTTTATTGGTGGCGTCATAAAAAAACCATTTGCGCATATCAATAAGCGGGATAGTAAGCTCCCTAATCGTAATCAAACCCTCCACAAGCGAGCTAGGCTCGTGGCTAACAATAGTAACCACGCCACGATATTTCACAACTTCGCGGATTTTAAATACATTTACCGCGTATAAATCCCTGCCTTTTTCGATACGAAAGCAAAGCAACTGAAGTTCGTTATTTTTGTGTAGGTTGGTGATTTTATCGACATTTGCAAGATTGGACATTGTAGATTCCTTTCCTCATTGTAGGCTGCTTTTTAAGCTACCTTTAAGCTGTATTTAAGCTACTTTGAGTGGTTTTGTGTGAGGTTTATTATCGCCAAAATTTGCTAGATTTTTTATTTTGGCGTGCTAGCATTGGCTATTTTTAGATTTTGTTATCATAGCATAAAGCACATAAAATAACGCAAATATGCTCTAAAATTGTTTCAAAAACGCTTTTAGATTCTTGCCAGCTTGGCGGATTCTGTTGCGATTTTCGATTAGTGCTATGCGGACATATTCATCGCCGTGATTGCCAAATCCTATGCCCGGACTTACCGCGATTTTTGCCTCTTGTAACAATCGCTTAGAAAACTCCAAACTCCCTAAATGCCTCGCTTTTTGTGGAATCCTAGCCCATATAAACATACTTGCCTTAGGCTTTGTCATCTCCCAGCCTGCCGCTCCAAAGCTATCGATTAGTACTTCCATTCGTTCCTCATATTTTCTAGCGATTTCTTTTACGCATTCTTGCTCGCCATTTAGCGCGATTGTCGCTGCGATTTGCATAGGCGTGTAGATTCCATAATCAAGCCAACTCTTAATCTTTTGCAACGCCCCTACAAGCCTCGTATTGCCCACCACACAGCCGATACGCCACCCTGCCATATTGTAGCTTTTAGATAGCGTATAAGTCTCAACTGCCACATCTATCGCGCCTTTTGCCTCAAAAATGCTCGGTGCTACATACCCCCCAAAGCTCAAATCCGCATACGCAATGTCATTGATAATATAAAATCGCTCTTTTTTGGCTAGCTTTACAAGTTTTTCATAAAAGCTCTTATACACGACAATAGTCGTGGGATTGTGTGGGAAATTGGTTACGACAAATTTAGGTTTTGGCATTGTGTTTTTTAGTGCTTTTTTTAGCGATGCAAAAAATGCGTCCTCATCTAGCTCATAGTCATCATTCCATTTTAGCCCAAATGTCGCTACATTTGCGCCTGAAAGCATAAAAGCGTAGTAATGGATAGGATACGCTGGCTCGGCTACTATCGCTGTGTCGCCTACATTTGTGATAGCTTGCACCAAATGCACAAAGCCTTCTTTGCTACCCATTGCTATGCAGACTTGGGATTCTGGGTCTAGACTCACCCCGTATTTGCGCTTATAGGTGTCGCTTATAGCAAGGCGAAGTTTGTAGATTCCTTTGCTTGCAGAGTAGCCGTGATTTTTGGGTTTATTTGCTGCTTCACAAAGTTTGTCAATGATATGCTGCGGGGTCGCCCCATCAGGATTGCCCATACTAAAATCAATCACATCTTCGCCATTTTGTCGCATTTTTAGCTTGATTTCATTTATCGCTGCAAAGACATATTTTGGCAATCGTTTGATTCTATCAAATTCAATTTCTTCAAACATTTTCTCTCCTTAGTTTTGTTTTGGTGTTTGGATTTTGCGTTTTTGCATTGTTTTTGGCTTTTTGTTTTGTGGCGTTTGGGCTTAGATTTTGCGGATTTTTTGTGGATTTTATGGTTGATTTTGCAAAATGTTTGTTTGCAAAAAATCTATTTTGCTAGCGTCTTGCTATCGTCTTTGTTAGATTCTTGGCTAGTGTCTTGCTAGCTTTTTGGCGGCATTTTCGCCTACGCCTTTGTAGTGTTTATTTTGCGGATTTTCAAAATAGCCTTTTAAGCGATTTGGATTTAGCCTTTGGATTTTGTCTTTGTCGCGTTTATATATCGCATCTTCATAAAACGCCACTTTAGATTCTAGCTTATCAAGTGCTTTTTGATATTGCGCGATGATTTTTTGCGTCTCATCTCGCTGTTTTTGGATAATAGCAAGCCTAGATTCAAAAGTGCGCTCCCCTAGCAAGCATAAATCCACATATTCTTTGATTTGCCCCACGCTTAGCCCGCTTTGCCTTAGGCAATGCACCACCGCTACCCAGCCCAAATCACTCTCGCTAAAGTAGCGGACATTATTATTATCTCTCTCCACAAAAGGAAACAGCTGATTTTTAGCCCAAAATCGTAGCGTATGGCTTGAAATCCCCGTTTTTTCCTCTACTTCTTTGATGGTGTATGCCATATTGTCCCTTTTTAGATTTTTGCGTTTTTGATTTTATTTGATTACTCCGCACGCTATTCTTGCCCCACCACCGCCAAGTGGCGCAGGGTGGTCGCTATGATTGTCCCCGCCTAGATGAATCATAAGCGAGCGGTTTTTGATTTCATTTAAATTTTTGATTTTGGGTGCTAGCACGGGGTTTGTCGCAGTGCCGTCTTTATCGACATATAGCGCGGGCAAATCGCCTTTATGCCCTTTGTCCTCCCACGCAAAAGAATGTTTGTTTGTTTTCTTTGGGTCATAATGCCCACCTGCTAGCATACCTAGCCCTTTTTCGTTGCTACCACAGCTTGGATTTTCGTGGATATGAAATCCGTGAATCCCTGATTTTAGTCCTTTTAGATTGGGGTAAAAAGCCACGCCATAGGGAGTTTGCACGGCGACTACTTCGCCAGCATTTTTGTTGCCTTTATTATCCAAAATCTCCATTGTGATGACTAGATGCTTTTTTTGTGCTTTTGGGTCAAACGCTTCTTGTGCTAGAAGCAGTGAGCCTGCAAGCGCACAGCTACCCAAAATCCCACAAGCGATTTTTGAGATATGAGCAGTTTTTGGGATTTTTGGTAGGGATTTGCTAAGTTTTTTTGTAGTGTTTTTCATTTGAAGTCCTTTTTTTAAGATTTTCGCACAAATGCCTAAACGCATAATGCGCGTAAGATTTTATAAGATTTTGGTTACATTTTGTTATTTTGGCATAGATTTTATCGCAAATTATGTTGTAAATGTGTAGCAGGGCTTAATGCAAAATCTAAATCTAATTTGCAAATATAATTTGCAAAAATCTAGCTATAATACACGCCAATTTTTACATTTTTTATGGATTTTTATTATAGATTTTAAGCTAGCTTTAGATTTTTAGATTTTAGATTTTGCGCAAAAATATCGCACAAAATATCTGCATACAAACGCTAAAGGCATAAAATGGGGCAAACAATGCAAGATTCCTCCCAAACTTCTTTTTTAGATTTTCCCACAAATAACACTTCAAAAAACACCGCACAAGACTTGCCACAAAGCACGCAAAATCACTACACAAAAACCATTTTTAGAGAAAAAAATCTTGCGCTAATGTGCGATTTTTATGAATTTTTGATGAGCAATGGCTACCGAAAATCTAGCTTAAAAGATACCATTTGTTATTTTGATGTGTTTTTTCGCTCTGTGCCTGATAATGGCGGATTTGTGATTGCAAGCGGGCAAGATAGCATTGTGGATTTTATCAATAACTTGCAATTTAGTCAGCAGGATTTGGAGTTTTTGCGCGTGCAAAATCTATTTAGCCCCGATTTTTTGGCGTATTTATCGGAGTTTAAATTTAGCGGGGATATTTATGGCGTGAGGGAAGGGGAAGTGGTGTTTGCAAATGAGCCGATTTTGACCGTGAGGGCAAAGGCTAGTGAAGCACAGATTTTAGAGACTTTTATCTTGCTAGCCCTAAATCATCAAAGCCTTATCGCTACTAAGACAAATCGTATTGTCCGCGCCGCGCAAACCACTCCAAACACTCAAAATAAGCACTTGCAAGGTGCAATCAAACAAAGGGCGATTTTGGAGTTTGGCTCGCGTAGGGCGCAGGGAATCGATGCTGCGCTAAATGGTGCTAGGGCTGCATATATCGGCGGTGTAGAAGCCACCGCTTGCACGCTAGCAGGCAAAATCTATGGCATAAAAGTCGCAGGGACTATGGCACATAGCTGGGTGCAGGCTTATGAGAGTGAGCTAGAAGCGTTTAGGCAATATTGCAAAATGTATCCAAACAACGCGATTTTGCTAATCGATACTTATGATAGCCTCCATAGCGGGATACAAAACGCCATAATCGCGCTAAAAGAGCTACTAAAATCCACAAAAAATAGCGCGAAAAATTATGGCGTTAGGATTGATTCTGGTGATTTGTGCGCGCTATCAAAAGAGATACGAAAAAGGCTTGATAGCGCGGGGCTAAAAGAGGCAAAAATCGTGGCTAGCGGTGCGCTAGATGAAATCAAAATCAAACAGATTTTGCAAGATGGCGCGTGCATTGACGCATTTGGCGTAGGAGAGCGACTTATCACGGCAAAAAGCGCGCCTGTGCTTGGCTGTGTGTATAAACTCGTAGCAAAAGAGCAAGACAAAAATGGACAAAAAGAGATAATCCCCACGATAAAAATCAGCGAAGAAGCAAGCAAAATAAGCCTCCCACATTTTAAAAAACTATATCGATTTTTTGACGCTAAAAGTGGCAAGGCGGCGTTTGATAAGCTGTATTTGTATGATGAGGATTTAGACAAAAGTGATGAAAATCTAGCAAGCAAAAATCTAATTTCAAAAGAGCTTCATATCCCGTATTTTAAAAACGGCGTATGTGTGTATAAAAAGCCCACTCTAAGCCAAATCCGCGCATATACAAAAGATGAGGTTGGCAAACTAAATGAAAATCTAAAACAAATCCAAAATCCACAATGCCAACCAAACAACCAAAATCAAACGCCTAACAAAGACACCAAAGCCACGCAAGATTTTGAGACTTCAAAAAATCAGCAAAAAATACGAAATCTGCAAAATCCACAAACTTCGCAAACTCCCATATACGAAGTGCGACTAAGCCAAAAACTCCGCACATTGCGCGAAGCACTTTTGGCAAAAAAATCTCATTAGATTTTGTGCTTGCAAAAATACATTAAAAAATCAAACCGCAAAATCTAGCGATAAAATCAAATCTTATTTTATGCTATCATCTAGCCATTTTTGATAAGGCTCGCTTATGGATTCTATCGGCAGGGCTATGATTTGGGGGATATTGTATGAGTGGATTTTATGGATATAAAATGCTAGCGCATCAAAGTCTTTTTTGCGTGCTTTTATTTGCAAAAGGTATTCTTTGTCTTTGCAAATTCGTTGTTGCCATTGATAGAGGCTTGTGATTTTGCGGATTTGTATGCAGGCACAAAGTCGCTTTTTTAGCAGGTATTTTGCGATTTTTATGGCTTCTTTTTTGGTGGGGGTTGTGGTTTGGATAGCGATGAATGGTGGGGTTTTGCTAGATTTTGGTAGATTTGGTGTTTTTTGCATTGTTTTTCCTTATTTTTTGTATGCAAGCGTGGGGAATTTTGTAGATTTTGGAAAACGCGCTCACAACGATAAATACTTGTCATACTAAGCAAATAAAAGTTAGCGAAGTATCCCAAAAAAAGCCGCGATAAAAAACATAGATTGCCACGATTTTGGATTGCGAGATTTTGCGATTTTTACAAAATCGCAGAATCTCGCAATGACGGCAATATTTTTTAAGCCAATCTTAAGTTATTCTCAAGCCATTTTCAAGCCATTTTCAAGTTACCTTCAAAGCCAATTTCAAGCCAATTTCAAGCGATTTTTAAGTTATCATCGGTTCAAAAAGCTCCAAAAATTCTTTGATTTGCTCCAATGCCTTGCGTCTATGCGATAGCGTGTTTTTGACTTCTGGGGCGACTTCTGCTAGCGTGGTATCAAAGCCTTTTGGGATAAACACGCTATCATATCCAAAGCCATTTTTGCCCCTCTCTTGAGCGATTACTTTGCCCTCACACTCGCCCATAGCGCAAAACTCCACCCTCTCTCCGTGCGCTCCCTCGCCTACAAGTGCTACGCAAGCGACAAATTTCGCGCTAGATTCTGCTAGTTTTTGTTTTTTTAGTTCAGAGATTAGTTTGTAGCGATTTGCTTCATCGTTTGCATTTTTTTTGCTATTTGGGCTAGCATATCTAGCACTAAAAATCCCGGGTTTTCCATCTAATGCCTCCACGCAGATTCCGCTATCATCGGCTACGATAAAGGTATTTTTTTTCTCTTGGGGCAATGTGTTGTAAATGCTTTTTGCTTTGATGAGCGCGTTTTGCTTGAAAGAGTTGCCATTTTCGGCTGGCTCTAGGGAAATGTGCGCTTGCTTTTGGCTCATCACTTCGCCAAAGCCACTTAGCATTGTGCGGAGTTCGCGGATTTTGCCTTCATTGTTGCTAGCGATTATAAATTTAAACATTTTTTGCTCCCATTTTGTGCTAAATCGTAAATGATTTTGCGTGATGATTTTTGTTTTTTGCTACAATTAGCAGTTTTTATGCCTACCCCTTTTATACTCACATTTTAAGGATAACTTATGCTAAAAGCGATTTTGCCATTAAGCCTTGTTGTTTGCTTGCGATTTTTTGGGCTTTTTATTGTGTTGCCCGTGATTGCGCTGTATGTCCAAGATTTTGGCGATACCTCTGCTTTGCTACTGGGGCTAGCAGTTGGCGGTGCTTACCTTACGCAAATTTTGTTCCAAACTCCATTTGGAATCTTAAGCGATAAAATCGATAGAAAAAAAGTCGTTATGGCTGGGCTTTTTATTTTTTTGGTGGGGAGCGTGATTTGTGCGTTGGCTAATAGTATAGAGATGCTTATCATAGGGAGGCTTGTGCAGGGGGCTGGGGCGATTGGCGGTGTGGTGAGTGCGCAGATTACGGATTTTGTGCGCGAAGAGAAGCGCACGCAGGCTATGGCGATAATGGGCGGCGGAATCTTTGCAAGTTTTATTTTGGCTATGCTTTTGGGTCCGCTTATTGGCGGGCATTTTGGCTGTGAGTGGCTTTTTGCGATTACGGCGGTTTTGACTTTTGTATCTATGCTACTTTTGGGATTTTGCGTGCCAAATACGCCTAAAATCATATATTCCTACGAGCAATCCCCAAGCAAGCGGATTCTCACAAACAAAAATCTAGCCATTATGAATCTTAGTTCATTTTTGCAAAAAGCATTTATGACGCTTATTTTTGTAGTGATTCCGCTTGTGTTTGTGGAGGAGCTAGCCTCTATCGCGCAGATGGGCAAAGAGGATTTGTGGAAAATCTACACGCCCGCTGCGATTTTAGCCATATTTGCGCTTGCACCTGCTAGCATTTTGGCAGAGAAATACGGCAGAGCAAAGCTAGTGATGGGCTATGGTATCGCATTTTTTGCCCTCTCTTATGTGGCTATCGCGTATGGAGCGCATAGCAAAATCTTAGCGTTATTTATCGGTGGAATCGTGCTGTTTTTTTTAGGATTTGCGACATTAGAGCCTATAATGCAATCCCTCACAAGCAAGTATGCCAAAGCCTATAATCGCGGAAGTGCGCTAGGGGTTTTTACGACATTTAATTACATAGGTTCATTTGTGGGGGGAGTGCTAGGGGGGATTTTATACCACGCGCTTGGGATAATAGAGCTTGGGCTAGCTGTGGCGATAATATGTGTTTTGTGGCTTTTTGCGCTTTATTGGCTAGATAATCCAACAAAGCAAAAAAATCTCTACTTACAATTAGAATCCTACCCCCTAGATAGCCTAGCTAGGCTAAGCGCGCAAGAGGGCATCATAGAAACTTACGCAAACAAAAGCGAGGGGATTATCATTGTCAAATACGATGCAAAGATACTAGATGAAGCCCACGCAAAAGGGCTTGCTGATAGTATTTTGTATTCACAATCCATACGATAATGCTAGATTGATTTTGAAAATCTAAAACGCACAAAAAACACAAAAAGGGCAAAAATGTATCCGCTAGATTTGCAAGAAGAATCCCTAAAACAGCGCGTAGCAAATGACTTTTTTAGTGATTTTGATTATGAGCCATTAGATAGAATCGATTTTGCAATCACGCTAAAAGAGCCAGATAGCGAGGATTATCACACGCTTTTCCCCAAAATCTACGCGCTGTGGGCAGAGGCAAAGAGGGGCAATGATAGCGACATTATAAAAAGCCTTATCCAGCTTATTTTAACCATCGGTGCAAACCAACTCCATAGAATCCACAATATCCCAGAATTTATCTGCGCATTTGATGCGGAGAAAATCGCGTTTTTGCCCTACAAATATGTCAAAGATTTTATCGCTAGAAATGATTTTGATTGGACTTCTATCACGCCTAGCGATTATGCGAGCTTAGATTTTGCTAGAATGCAAGACATTGCAGGGGGGATTTTGCAGGAAAAAAGCGTGATTTTTGAGTATGCAAAAGATACAAAAGAATTGCAAGATTTTATCAAAAACTCCGTAGCAAAAGGCAAGCACAACCCAATCGAAATCGATTTGGAAAACTTTGATTCTGTGTATTTGCAATGGGCTAGAATCGTCTTGCCCACCATAAACCTAAACTCAAGCGTGTGGAAAAAAGCTAGAGAAAATCTAATCGCTGTTGAGAGTGATTTTTTCTTGGCTGATTGTCTAAGCAAAGACAACACAACGATAAATGAAAATCTGCGAATCTTGCTAACCAAACGGCTAGAGGACAACAAAGAAAAACTCCACTACAACATAAAAATCGATAAAGGGCTTTTTGATTGGAATACGCAAAATATCACATTTATCGATGATGACAACAAAATCCACACAAGGTTTTGGAATCGCTACAAACGCCCGCCAAAAGAGGAATTTTGGGACAAAATCTATGAGCGGCGCGATAAACTCTCGCCTGAAGATATTAGAGAGCGCAAGGGGGCGTTTTTTACCCCGCGTGTGTGGGTAGCAAAGGCGCAGGAATATTTAGCAGATGCGCTTGGTGAGGATTGGCAAGAGCAGTATTATATTTGGGATTGTGCCGCAGGGACGGGGAATCTACTTGCAGGATTAAGCAATGCGCGAAATATTTTTGCTAGCACGATTGATTTAAGCGATGTGCTGATAATAAAAGAGCTAAACAAAAGCGATTCTACCGCGCATAGAGATGATAGATTAGCCCTGCTAGAAAATCATATTTTTCAATTTGATTTTTTAAATGATGAGTTTTTTGACACGATAGATAAAAACGGCAAGATTTTAGCAGAATCTAAACTCCCTAAGCGATTGCAAGAGATTTTGCTAGATGAGTCAAAAAGACAAAAGCTAGTGATTTTTATCAACCCGCCCTATGCGGAGGCGACTTCGGGCAAAACTCCCGCAGGAACGGGTAAAAATAAAGCAAAAGTCGCACGAGAAAATATGATTTGTGAGCGATATAAAGATGAGTTAGGCAAGGCAAATAATGAGCTTTTTGCGCAGTTTTTTATGCGAATTTATAAAGAGATTCCAAACTGCATTTTGGGGAGTTTTTCTACGCTAAAATATGTCAATTCTACAAATTTTATAAAATTTCGCCAAACTTTTAGGGCAAAATTTTTAAAGGGTTTTATTATTCCAGCTTGGACTTTTGATAATGTAAATGGCGATTTTCCTATCGGATTTTTGGTGTGGAATCTAAGCGAAAAAATCGAATTTAAAAAAGTCAAAGTGAATATTTTTGATGAAAATAATAAACGCATCGGCAAAAAGAATTTTTATGCAAATCTACCAAAAAGCATAAATAAATGGATAGTGAAATTTGAAAGTATCAGCGATACGATAGGCTTGATGGTTAGTGCTTCGCCAGATTTTCAGCACAACACGCAATTAGCATTTTTATCAAAACAACAAGAGCGATATTGCTTTGCGATGACAAAATACAATTTGATTCCATTTTGTGTATATTTCGCCGTGCGTAAAGTCATAAAATCATCGTGGATAAATGACAGAGACCAATTTTTGTTTCCCAAAAATAAATGGCGACAGGACACAGAATTTCACAACGATTGCCTAGTCTACGCACTCTTTCACTCCCAAAATCGCATTAGCGCAAATCTCTCCCCCTCCCTTGCGATAAATACCCCACCCCAAACCCCTCCCGCAAGGGGAGGGGCTTTCTCTATCTCCCCCTCCCTTGCGCGTGTAGATTCTACCAAAAATTCCCCCTCCCTTGCGGAGGGGGATAAAGGGGGTGGGTTAAAATCCATAAACCACTTTATCCCATTTAGCGAGCAAGAAGTCGGCGCAAAAGAAGCATTTAGAAGCGATTTTATGGTGCGATTTATGGAGGGCAAAGTCAAAAATGGGACACTTCTTGACTGCTTTGTCCCAAATGAAAAAATCATATTTTCAAGCGAGGCACAAGCAGTTTTCAAAGCAGGATTAGAGCTATGGCGATATTATCACGCGCAGGCAAAATCTAGCGAGAAATACCTAAATGACGCAAGTTTGTATGACATAAAAGAGTATTTTCAAGGACGGGCAGAATCTAAAAACGGCAAGCAGGGCAAGCTAAACGCAAAAAGCGAGGATTCTCATTATAACGATTTACTAGCAAACTTGCGCCTAGCCCTAAATGATTTAGCCACAAAAATACAGCCCAAAATCTATGAATACGAATTTTTGCTAGAATGACTTAAATTAGATTTTGGCAAAATCTAAACTACAAAACAACCAACCAACAAAAGGACAAAAATGTATGATTTAACCATACCCGAAGAAGAGCTAAAAAACAAAGTCGCACAGGACTTTTTTGGTGATTTTGATTGCACGCAGATTTTAGGCGAGATTTAGGC